>JAGREF010000386.1 GCA_020446665.1 Sphingomonadaceae bacterium | reverse complement strand
ATGAAGAAGCGCGGCAGCGCCCCGCCTGCGCTGATCCTTACAGAGAACCCTGATATCCTCGCCACGGTGGCGTCCAGTCCCAAGCGACCCCGGCTGCTGGTTGGCTTTGCGGCGGAAACCAATGATGTGCTGGAAAACGCCAAATCCAAGCGCAAGCGCAAGGGTGCGGACTGGATCGTCGCCAACGATGTTTCGGGTGAAGTGATGGGCGGCGATATCAATCATGTCCACATCGTTTCCGGCGACGGGGTTGAGGACTTGCCCGAAATGCCCAAGGAACAGGTTGCCATGGCGCTGGTCGAGCGGATTGCTACGGCGCTGGAAGAACAGGCACAAGAGGGTGGTTATGAGTGATCCGGTTGCGGTGCAGGTCAAGCGCCTGCCGCATGGGGAGGGGCTGGAACTGCCGCGCTATGCCACCAGTGGTGCAGCGGGAATGGACATAGTTTCAGCTGAAGACGTCACGCTTGCCCCAGGTGCGCGCCACCCGGTCGCGACGGGTCTCGCAGTGGCGATCCCGCATGGCTACGAAATCCAGGTCCGCCCGCGCAGCGGCCTTGCCCTGAAACATGGCATCACTGTGCCCAACACCCCCGGCACGATCGATAGCGATTATCGCGGGGAGCTGAAGGTCATCCTGATCAACCACGGCAGCGAACCATTCCCGATCTCCCGCGGTGACCGTGTAGCGCAGCTGGTGCTCGCCCCGGTGGTGCAGGGCAGTTGGGTGGAAGTCGATGAACTGGATGATACCGAACGCGGCGCTGGCGGTTTCGGCAGCACGGGCGGGCACGAAAAGCTGGGCTGAGCAAACGAAAGCCCCGAGTCGCTCGGATTTACGGGTCCGCACCCTAGTTGATCAGATACATTCGGGGGTGGGGCTTTCCCGCAGGGAAGCCGCCTATAGGCGGCGAATCACGATTTGAAAGAGCCGCCGAGAGGGTATCAAGGGGGCGCGATGTAGGAAAATCGTGATTGAACAGGGGGCTCCCCACGCCACCCACGTCAATGCCGAATTCGTGACGGAATTGTTCCAGCGTGACCTCTTCGATGGAGCCCGGCGTTGTGATCCCGGCCTGACCCTGGCTTCAACCGAGCGCGTTTTCCCACGGCAACGGGGCATGGCAATTGAGGGGATATTCCCATGATGCATGCCGAAGAGGCAGAACGCCTGACGCCTGCTCACCATGGCCCCAGCAATCGCTCCCGCCCCTGCTGCACACAATCGAGGAGCCAGTCCCGCCCGGCGCGCACCCGGGCGAGATTTTGCGTGTCGCGATGGGTTACCAGCCAGAAACTGCGGGTGATCTGCTTGTCCGGCAGGATTGGCACCAGCCGTTCATCCGCCGCGGCAATGAAAGCCGGCAGCACTCCGATCCCGGCACCATGGACCAGCAGACGGTGCTGGGCATTGATGCTGCTGGAGCGGATATTGGCGGCCAGGCCGGGCTGGATTTCGTCCAGATAGCCCAGCTCGGGCGCGTAGAGCAGGTCGGGAATATAGCCGACCAGACTGTGGCCCGTCAGCAGGTCCTGCGGTTCCTGCGGCTGCCCGGCGGCAGCGAGATAGGACGGGCTGGCATAGAGCCGCAAGTGATAGTCAGACAGTTTGCGCGCGATAACCGGCCCCGATTTGGGGCGCGAGAGCATGACTGCCAGATCGGCTTCGCGCCGTGACGGGCTGAGGAAGCCGCTCTGCGCAACGAGGTCCAGCGTCAGGCGCGGATATTGGTGGTTGAAGGCCGAGACATGGCGCGACAGGAACCAGCTGCCGAACCCTTCGGACACGCTGAGCCGCAAATTGCCTGTCAGGCCCGATTGTCCGCCCAGCGATTCGTCAATCTGCCGGGCTGCCTCAGCCATGGCCTCGGTCCTCAGCAACAATGTTTCGCCTGCTTCGGTGAGGGTCTGGCCGACACGGGTTCTTTCAAACAGCGTCACTTCCAGCTGTTGTTCCAGACGCCTGATGCGGCGGCCCAAAGTTGTCGGGTCGAGATTCAGCCTCGCTGCCGCCCGGCCGATCTGGCCTGCCTGCGCCACGGCCAGGAAAACGCGCAAATCATTCCAGTTCGGATCTCGCACGGTTTGGCCTCCTTTGCCTGGCCTTGTGGTCTCGGCCTCCTGACAAGCGGGCAGAGCATATTTCGCCTCAAGCTGCAAATTTGCAGGTCAACGATGCAAATAGCGTGCTTGCCTGCAGGCAATGAGTGTGCAAAGGGATGGGTGGCGAAACCGTTGGATTTCAGCCCGATTCCGTGCGCCCCCACGGGCTTTTGCGTGTCCCAGAAAAATGGATGGAAGAGTATGCCCACAGCACCCCTTACAGAGCCCGCAGATGATGCTGCAGAAATCGCAGAACTGATTGCCCGTTCGCGCGCTGCGCAGGAACAGATCGCAGATTACACGCAGGAACAGGTTGATCGCCTGATCACCGCAATGGTGTGGGCTGTGGCAAAGGAAGAGGTGGCGGAACGCATTGCGCAGCATACAGTCGATGAGACTCAGCTGGGCAATTATGACGGCAAATATCTCAAGATTTTCCGCAAGACCCGCGCCACGCTGATGGACATTATCGACGATAAATCGGTCGGCGTGATTGAGGAATTGCCGGAGCGCAATATCGTCAAGATTGCAAAGCCGATGGGCGTGATCGGTGCCTTGTCACCTTCCACCAATCCCGAAGCAACCCCGGTGATCAAGGCGATTTCCGCAGTGAAGGGCCGCAACTCGATCATTATCGCGCCGCATCCGCGTGCCAAGTTAACCAACAAGATGATCTGCGACCTGATGCGCGAAGCCATCGTGAAGATGGGGGCGCCCGCCGATCTGGTGATCAGCATTGATGTGCCTTCGGTCAACAAGACCAACGAGCTGATGAAGCAGTGCGATCGCGTTCTGGCGACTGGCGGCGGGGCCATGGTCAAGGCCGCCTATTCCAGCGGCACACCGGCACTGGGCGTTGGCGTGGGCAATGCTGTTATCACAGTGGATGATACGGCAGACCTTGAAGATGCAGCAGAAAAGATCCGCATTTCCAAGACGCTGGACCTTGCGGCTTCCTGTTCGTCTGACAACAGCGTGATCCTGCTTGATGCCATCTATGATCAGATGCTGGACAAGCTCGTTCATCAGGGCGGTTATGTTGTTTCCGAAGAGGAAAAGGCCAAGCTGCAGAATGTGATCTGGGTCGATGGGCATATCAACGCCAACGCGGTGGCCCAGCCGGCAGAAAAGATTGCCGGCATGGCCGGTTTCAACCTGCCCGAAGGCAAGCAGTTCTTCATCGTGCCGGAAACCGGCGCCGGGCCGGATCATCCTTTCTCGGGTGAGAAGATGACGGTGACCATGGCGCTGTATCGCGCCAAGGATCTGGATGAAGCGATCGAGCTGACCAATCGCATTCAGGCCTATCAGGGGCAGGGCCATAGCTGCGGCATCTATTCGCAGTCTGACGAGAACATCATGAAGCTGGCCGCGGCCACCCGCACCAGCCGTGTGATGGTCAACCAGCCGCAATCAGCCTCGAACAGCGGCAATCTGTGGAACGGCATGCGCCAGACTTTCTCGCTCGGCTGTGGCAGCTGGGGTGGCAATGGCACCAATAACAACATCACCTGGCGTGACCTGATCAACGAAACATGGGTGTCGAAGCCTTTGGCAACGCCCAAGCAGTTGCCGAGCGATGAGGAATTGTTCGGCGATATCATCCAGCTGCTCGCCTGATCGGGGCATGGCCTGATCATGACGGGATCAGCCTGCGCGGGCTTTGGTGACATGGATCGGAATGACCCCGGAAGGGATATGGTCTGGCCCAGGGTCAGGAAGTCCGCGCGGCGCTGGCCCGTCAACACTGGCGATGGTGCCAGCGCTTTCGTTATCCGGGCGATGGGGTAAGGTCGGCGCGACCCAACCCTGACCCGACCGAGGAGAGACTGATGCGCCTGATCCCTGTTGCACTGATTGCTACACTCGCTCTGGCGGGATGCAAGGAAGCTGCTGACACTGCAGCTGGCGATGCTGCGGAAACGGATCAGGTCGCGGTGGCAGAAACCCCGGCGGAAGCAGCAAAGCCTGAGGATCAGGCCAGTCCCGAGTCTGTGCCGGAACCAGCCGCCGCCGAGGGCACTATTCCCGCGCGCTATCTGGGCGTGTGGGATTACGTGAAGGGCAGCTGCGCCCGCGAATCCGATATGCGGATGGATATCAAACCGGGCGACATCACTTTCTATGAATCGACGGGCGATGTGACTTCGATCACAGCCGAGGGCGAGGACGTGCTGGTCGAACTGGCGATGGAGGGTGAAGGCGAAAAGTGGGTCGAAACCCTGCGACTTGTGCTCAGCGAGGATGGGCAGGGGCTCGACGTAACGGATGGGCAAAAGCCCAAGGTGGCGGACGAATATCCGCGCAAGAAATGCCCGCAATAAACCGAAATCTGCGTGATCAAGCGACAGGAAGCCGATGACAAACCAATTTGAACTCACCGACGACCAGCTCGCCATTCAGGATATGGCGCGCAAATTCACCGCCGATGCGATCACGCCTTTCGCGGCGGAATGGGATGAAAAGCACCACTTCCCGCGCGATGTGATCCAGTCCACCGGCGAGCTCGGCTTTGGTGCGATCTATGTCAGCGAGGAATCGGGCGGGATTGGCCTTGGCCGGCTGGAGGCCGCGCTGATCATGGAAGCCATGGCCTATGGCTGCCCCGCGACCAGCGCCTTCATCTCGATCCACAATATGGCCGCATGGATGATCGACACTTTCGGCAATGAGGATGTGAAATCGCGCTATCTGCCCAAGCTGGTGACGATGGAACACCTCGCCAGCTATGCGCTGACCGAACCGGGCAGCGGCTCGGATGCAGCCGCGCTGAAAGCCACTGCTGTGCTCGATGGCGATCATTACGTGCTCAACGGCACCAAGCAGTTCA
>JAGREF010000385.1 GCA_020446665.1 Sphingomonadaceae bacterium | reverse complement strand
CCGCCGGTTACCGCCATCTGGATGGCGATTGAGCTGAAATTGGCAAAACCGCACAAGGCAAAGGTCACGATGGCGCGGGCGCGTTCGCTCAGCAGCGAATTGTCCATCGCGCCAAGGTCGATGAAAGCGACGAATTCATTCAGCACGATCTTGGTGCCGAACAGACCGCCCGCAGCGCCTGCTTCCTCCCACGGCACACCGATCAGGAACATGATCGGGGCAAAGACCCAGCCGAGGATTTTCTGGAATGTCAGGCCGGGCGCGCCCAGCAGGTCCCCCAGCGAGCCGAGCAGACCGTTTGCCAGCGCGATCAGGGAGACGAAGGTGAGCACCATGGCCCCGACAGCCACGGCCAGTTTCAGGCCGGTCTGCGCCCCTTGCGCTGCGGCCTCGATAATGTTGGCTGCGCGTCCGCTCTCGTCAAAATGCTCGGCCGCTTCGACTTCATGCGGCTTCTCGCCCCCTTCGGTCAGGGCTGCGGGCCCTTCCGAGCTGATCCTTGCTTCCGGTAGCTTCACCGTGCCTTCGGGGTCGCCCCCGCTGTCGTCTGTGTCGGGCATGATAATCTTGGCCATCAGGATACCGCCCGGAGCAGACATGAAGGCCGCCGCGAGCAGAATGGGCAGGTAGGACGGACCCAGCAGGCCCGCATAGGCGGCAAGGATGGTCCCTGCCACGCCCGCCATACCCACGCTCATCAGAGTGAACAGACGCGAGGGGGCAAGGGCTGCGAGATAGGGGCGCACCACCAGCGGGCTTTCGGACTGCCCGACAAAGATGTTGGCCGCCGCACCCAGCGATTCCACCTTGGAAATGCCTGTTGCCAAGCCAATCGCGCCACCCACCCAGCGGACCACGCGCTGCATGATGCCGAGGTGGTAGAGGATCGAAACCAGCGAAGCGAAGAAGATGATTACCGGCAAAGCTCCGATCGCAAAGGTGTTCGCCAAAGGGTTGGCCTCGTTGCTGCCAAACAGGAACTGGGTCCCGGCCCCGGCATAGGAGAGCAGCGCAGCAACCCCGTCTGCCAGAACCTGGATCGCTCCGGCACCCCATGGCGTGCGCAGCACCAGCACGGCGATCCCTGCCTGCAATCCAAAGGCAGCCGCAACCACCCGAAAACGGATGTTCCGCTTGGCGTTCGACAGCAGGAAGGCAACGAGCAACAGGACCAGAATCCCTGCCAGCGAGATCAGCTGAGGCGGCACACATTTTCCTTTCGGCTATTCGAAAGGCATGTGTTGCTCATTAGGCCAGCCGATTCAAATGTATTTTCATGGGAAACCGCTGGTTGCCTGCCGCAATTTGCTGGCTCGTCGTCAATTATGGTTTCCGCCGCGTTAACCAAATTTATAATGATTTCGACTTACTCCTTTGGCTGAAAGTCCGCGGATGGCGGGCAAGCAGGCTTTGCGGGCATTTCCCATGTCCAGGGGGTAGTTGATGTCATTCATGCAAGAAATCGCTGTTCCGGCAGGCCCCGCTCCGGATATCGGTGCTTTTGCGACCCCGCTGGTCAATAGCGTCGACGTGACGATCGTCATGCCTTGCCTGAACGAATTGCAGAGCCTGCCCCATTGCATCAGGAATGCCCGACTGGCGCTGGACCAGCTTTCTGAAGAGCATGGGTTCACGGGCGAGATCGTGATCGCAGACAACGGTTCAACCGATGGCAGCCAGCAGCTTGCCACCGCGCTGGGCGCGCGCGTGGTAGACGTGGATCGGCGCGGCTATGGCGCGGCGCTGATTGGTGGCTGCGAAGGGGCCTGGGGTCGCTATATCCTGATGGGTGATTGCGACGGCAGCTATAATTTCACCGAAGGCGTGGCGATGATCGCCAAGCTGGATGAAGGCCATGATGTCTGCATGGGTTCGCGCTTTCTGGGCGGCATTGCCCCCGGCGCCATGCCGTGGAAAAACCGCTATATCGGCAATCCGGCGCTGTCGGGCATTCTCAATCTGTTTTTCCGGTCTGGTATCGAAGACGCCCATTGCGGGTTGCGCGCGATCCGCAAGGAAGCGTTTACGCGGCTGAAACTGACCGGCAGCGGAATGGAATTCGCCAGTGAAATGGTGATCAAGGCATCGTTGCTGAAGATGAACATGACGCAGGTCCCCGCGACCCTGTCTCCCGATTTGCGCGAACGTGCTCCGCATCTGCGCCCCTGGCGCGATGGCTGGCGCCATTTGCGCTATCTGTTCATGCTCAGCCCGACCTGGGTGTTTGGTGTACCTGCCCTTGCGGCAGTTTCGCTGGGGCTGCTGATCCTTGCCTCTGCCTTTGCCAGCGCTATGGGCTGGAGCGCAGCCGGGCCGTTTGGTGAAAGCTGGACAGTGATTGGCGCAATGATGGTCGCCGTTGGCCATATGGCCGGGCTGATGGCCGTGGCATCACATCTCTACGGCGTGCGCGAAGGCTATCGCCTGCCCAAGCCCTGGCTGCTGCGGTTCCGCAAAGTGCTGTCGCTGGAAGGCTGCGTGATTTCCGGTCTGGCACTGGTCGCCGCCTCTGCCGCAGCGCTGACGGGGGTTGGCATCTATTGGGGGCAGGAAGGGTTTGCTGCACTGCCCAGCATCCTGCCCGTGACGCTGGGTGGCCTGCTGGGCACGATTGGCCTGCAGACATTGTTTGGCGGATTCCTGCTGGCAGTTCTGGGCGGCAATGAAGCGGATTTCTTGCCCGCATCCGAGGGTTGATGATGGACCCGCAGGCCGATCGGCAACGGCGTTCGCGCCCGCGCATCATCGATACAGACTGGATGGTGCTGCGCGACCTGTCGCGCGCGGTTGAACATTTCGCCAGCGAGCACGCTCGGGCAGACAGTGTCGCGGTCGATTTCGGCTGCGGCAATCAACCCTATCGCGCGATTTTCGAACAGCGCGGCCTGACCTATCGCGGGGCTGATCTGGGCGACGCCGCCGACATAGCGATCCTGCCGGACGGCCAGATCAGGGCCCCCGATGCCAGCGCAGATATTGTGTTGAGCTTTCAGGTGCTGGAGCATGTGCGCGATCTCGATACCTATCTGGCCGAAGCAATGCGGCTACTGCGCCCCGGCGGGCAATTGCTGCTCTCCACTCACGGCACATGGCTGTACCATCCCCATCCCGAAGATCACCGCCGCTGGACCCGTACAGGCCTGATCCACGATCTTGAGGCACGCGGCTGGGTGGTGGACCAATGCCAATCCATTGTCGGGCCGCTGGCCTGGACCACGCTGATCCGCCTGACCGGCTATTGTTTCGCGCTGCGCAAGCTGCCGCTGCTGGGTCGGCCCATCGCAGCGATGCTGGCCGCCCTTATGAATTGCCGCGCAGTGATCGAAGATGCAGTGACGCCGCACGGCATCAAGCATGACAATGGCTGCGTCTATCTGCTGCGCGCGCGCCCTGCATCGGAGGCAGCATGATCCGGCAGCTAGGCCCCTATGGCGTGATCGCTGCGATCTGCGCCTTGCTCAACATCGCCATTCTTGTTGGTGGTGACAGGCTGGGGCTGCATTTCGCGGTTTCAACCACGATTTCCTTTGTTGTCTGCGTGGTGGCCGGATTTCTGCTGCATTGCCGCTATACGTTTCGGGCAGCCGCCAGCTGGGCCGGGCTGATGCGCTACACGCTCGCCATGGCGCTCAACTATCCGCTTTCACTGTTGGCAGTGTGGCTGTTCTACGATGTTCTGGCGCTGTCCATGATCCTCGCCGCTCCGGCCTCTACCGTGGCGCTCACCGCATATAACTTCCTCTCCAGCCGCTGGGCCCTGGCCCGGAACCCGCAGAGCCAATGACAGGGACGAACAAAACCATGGCCGCAATCACTCAGGACCGTGTGGCAGACCTCCTGACACAGCATGCCGCGCTCTATCGCAAGCGTCCGCCGGTCTATCAGACCGTGATGCTGCAAAGTCTGGCTGAGCTGTGGCAGGGCCATCATGCTGCCGTGCTCGACATTGGGGGTGGTACCGGTTTGATGGCCGAGGCAATCAAGACCTTCCTGCCCGCGGCCAGCGTGACCGCTGTCGATGTGGTGGACCGCTATTTCGACAGCTTGTCGGTGGAAACGCGGGTCTATGATGGCGCGCATCTGCCCTTTGCCGATGGCTCCTTCAACGCGGCCACAATCAACAATGTGATGCACCATGTGCCGCTGGCGATCCGGGATCAACTGATGGCGGAAATCTGCCGCGTGGTAGACGGGCCGATCTATATCAAGGATCATGTCGCCACGTCGCGGCTGGACCATTGGCGGCTCACCGCGCTGGATGCGATTGGCAATATCCCCTTTGGCGGCCAGATTGATGCGGATTATCTGACCATGGCGGAATGGCATAAGCTGGCGGCCAATTGCGGCCGGGTGATCGGTGCACAGGCTGGCGGTGCCTATCGCCGCGGGCCGATGGCAATGGTCTTTCCCAACCGGCTGGAAGCGACCTTCCGGCTCGACCGGGGCTGAACCCTCGCCTTCGCCATGCGCATTCTGACTGTCTCTGCCTTTTTCCCCAGCCATGGTGGCGGGGTGGAGATTGTGGCTGGAGAGCTGGCCAATGCGCTGGCACGGCGCGGCCATGAAAGCCGCCTGACCGGGGCCGCATTCGACATAGCGCCACAGGACGAGGCGGCCATTCCCGTGCCAATCACCTGCACGGACCCGGTGGAGCGATTCGCCGGACTGCCCATGCCACTGCCCAGCCGCGCCGCGCGGCAGCAACTGGCAGAAGAAATCGAAGCGGCTGATGCGCTGGTGATCCACGATGCCCTTTATGCCAGTTCGCAACTGGCGCGGCGGCATGCCGACCGGCTGGGCAAGCCGTGGATGCTGATCCAGCATATTGGTGCCATTCCCTATAACAGCGCGATGCTGCGCCTTGTGCTGGGTGTGGCAAACCGGCTTGTCACCCGGCCTATGCTGGAACGCGCCCCGCAAGCTGTCTTTATCAGCGATACGGTGCGCCGATATTTCGCTGGTGCCAATTGGGCCAGCTCGCCACATTTGCTGTTTAACGGTGTGGACATAGCTCTGTTTCATCCCCCTGCTACGCCGCGCAAGGCCCAGCCAAGACCGCAATTGCTGTTTGTCGGGCGCTTTGTGGAGAAGAAGGGGCTGGCTGTGCTGCGCGAATTTGCTGCCCTGCGCCCGGATTGCGATGTGCTGCTGGCCGGTGGCGGGCCGATCGATCCGGCAGGCTGGCAATTGCCCAATATCCATGTGCTGGGGCGCAAATCGCGTGCGGAGCTGGCGGCTTTGTACCGCCAAAGCGATGCGCTGCTGCTTCCTTCTGTTGGTGAAGGCTTCCCGCTGGTGGTTCAGGAAGCCATGGCCAGCGGCCTGCCGGTCTTTTGCGGGGAAGAAACCGCCGCAGCCGATCCCGATGCCAGCGCTTTCCTGCACGGCATCGCCATTGATCTGCGCGATCCGGGAGCGACTGCCTTGCGTTTGTCGGAGGCACTGGACCAAGCCCAATTGGGCATCCAGCAGGAAGCGGCCAGCTATGCTGCGCGCGCCTATGACTGGGATCGCAATGCGGAATGGATCGAACAGCGGCTGGCCGCGCTTGGCTTGGCTTGTTGAACGTCTATTCTCTCGTTTTTACCACGCAGCTCTGCCCATCTGTCACTGCGACCTTCCTTTCGAATTCCGGGCTTGTTTCTGGCAAATCAGGCGAAAAATCAGCGCGGTGGAAGTCCTGCCGACGGATCAGTGCGATGCTGCCGCGCTGGCACAGTGTCATGATCTGCGCCTGGCTCATATCATCGCTGGAAAAGCGCAGCGGCCGGTTTGACAGGTCGGGCAAATTACGCGCCTGATCAATGGCATTTTGCGGTTGCTCGGTGTCAATTACCGCAAAATCCGCTTGCTGTCGTTCGATCAGCCGGTCGAGACTGGCATAGGGTGCCACGAATTGATGGCTCGTCACCAACAGGAAGGGGATTGCACAAAATGCGGTGGCCATGGCCATGATCGCCGTGCCGGCATCCGCTCGTGCTTGGTCTCGGCGGGCCCAGCAGACATAGCCGTAGCCAGCGAGCAGGAACCAATTGCCCAGCACCGCATGAAAATAGCGATAGCCATAGCCATGCCCTTGATAGGGTAGCAGCAGCATCATGGCCAAAAATGTCAGCACAATGCCCGCTGCCAAGGGCAAGGCGATGCCTGTGCCAGTCTTCACCGCAGGCCACGCAAGCGCTGCAAGCGGCACCAAGAATAGCACATTCCAGCAGATGAAGCGCACGATGTTGAAGTTGGTCAGGGCAAGCGTATTGGGATCGCGTTCAAGGATGAGCGCCATTACGCGTTCGCGCAGGAAGCCGGATGTTCCGGTCCCGGTCCCGCTCGTGGCATCGACACCGGCCAACTGCATCACCATTGCCGGGTAATTAATCCAGAACAACAGGGCCGCGCCATAAACCAGCGCATAGGTTGCAAACAGGCCCCAGCGCCGCTGCGGCAACAGAGTCAGAATAAAGGGTCCGGCAAAAAGGGGATGGAAGATTATCTGGTGCAGCCCAATGGCCCAGGCCCCAATCACCATGGTTCCGGCCAGGGCCCATCTACTGCCACGCAGGAAGAGTGCCAGCCAGACCAGGTTCAGCGCCATATGCGCGGTCATGGCGTATGTGGTCATCGCAGCGACCAGCATCTGTGCCGAAAGGATATAGGCAAGCCCACATACCCAGACAGCATGGGGCGTATCGGGGAACTGGCGCTTGGCTATATTGACCAGGGCGACCAAGCCCATCCCCGCCAGCAGCGGGTTCATCAGCGCCGGATCCAGCAGCAGGCCAAATCCCGCTCGCATGGCAGCATTGCCCGGACCATAGGCAGAGGCCAGAAGACTGTCCCCTGGCGCATCAAGCAGGAAATCCGGCACCAACGCCAAAGTGAAGCCCACCCATTGGCCTGGCACTATCGCCGCCAGCTGGCCTTGGGAAAAATTACGCGCATCAAAGAGCACCATGTGCTCGTCCCGCGTCAGCGGATAATCGAGCATTACAGCGTAAGTACCCAACCACAACAAGCCAGCCAGCGCGCCTGCGGCTCCCCACAGGACCCAGCGAGGCATGGCCGGAAGCGTCAACCGCAGGGCCGGACGCCACCAGCCCAACGTGAACAGGGCCAGCGCCATGAAGCCCAGCACGGTTCGGTCCTGAATGCGATAATAATGCGCTGTAATCGTGCCGGAATTGTCAGCAGGCAAGACGACAAACCACATTGCAAGGATAGCCGCCAGCATCACCATGGCGCGCGGGCCATGGCCACCCGCTTCCGGTGTTGGAGCCAGGTTGCCGGGCTTTTCTTGCATTGATCGCACCGCTGAGACGCCCCGCGCCGGGGGCAAGGCTTATGAGCTGGCTTAGGGCAGAGCCCCCCCGATCGACAAGCTGGGCCAGTCAAGAATCACCAGCGGCGTTGCCGGGCAATTGGATGCTGCACCCACTTGATCGATTGCTACAAAGCTGCATCGCGAAAGGTCAAATGCGTCTGGGGCGGCCAAGTAGAAGCGAACAAAAGCAAAAGAGGATGCTGTTCATGGCGTATCGTTCGGACAAGGTGACAACCGGCCATTTGGCGGCGGGCGCGCGCGCATTGTTTCGCGCAGGTGGGGTGAAGGGCAGCGATTTCGGCAAGCCGATCATTGCGGTTGCCAACAGTTTCACGGAATTCGTGCCGGGCCACGTCCATCTCAACCACGTTGGCCGGATCGTATGCGATGCAATCTGGGAAGCGGGCGGGATCCCGCGCGAATTCAACACCATCGCCATCGATGACGGGATCGCGATGGGGCATGACGGGATGC
>JAGREF010000384.1 GCA_020446665.1 Sphingomonadaceae bacterium | reverse complement strand
CCAGCGCATCGGCAAAGCCGCGATGGGCTGCGATTGAATAAATCCGGGGGTCAGGCCTCTCAGCCACGCGACAGCCAGTCCTCCGTCGGGCGGATCATCTCTGGGCTGCCCACTTCGAACCACAGCCCGGTGAAGCTCATTCCAAACAGGCGACCTTCCTCGATGGCGCGGTTCCACAAGATGTTGGTGCTGAATTTCCCCTCTGGCGCATCGCGCAGCAGACGGTGCGAAACCAGCTGAATCCCGGAATAGATGAACGGCGCGATCCGGCCCGAGCGGCGGCGGCTGATCCGGCCATGCGGGTCCATGTGGAAATCCCCCTTGCCGCGATAATTGAGCGCACGGGCATGGGGAACCATCAGCAACAGCGCGTCCATCCGATCCGGATCCCACCGGCTGGACAGATCAGCAAAGGCATTTCGCGGCCCTTCGAGCCAGATATTGTCGGCATTGAGCGCGAAGAAAGGGTCAGGCAGCTGTGGCGCTGCCTTCACCATCCCGCCCCCGGTTTCGAGCAGCATTTCCCGCTCGTCCGAAATCACTATGGCAGGGCTGCGGCGCGATGCGAGATGGGCCTCCAGCGCGTCAGCCAGATAATGGACATTGACCACGGCCCTGGTGATCCCTGCCGTTTCCATGCGGTCCAGCGCATGGTCGATCAGCGGCTTGCCCGCAACCCGCACCATCGGTTTGGGCATGGTTGCGGTAAGCGGGCGCATGCGCTTGCCCATGCCGGCGGCCATCACCATGGCGGTATCGCTGGCCAGCTTGCTCATGCGGGAATGTCCCCGCCCTGCGCTGCGCGGATGGCAGCGGGTATATTGGCATCGAACCAGCGCGCCACCGGGGCCAGTGCCGGATGCGCCAGATCGCGTTCCATCGCTTCCCACACACGCGGGATCATGGACAGGTAATGCGGTTTGCCATCACGTTTGCACAGACGCACGAATATCCCCACGATCTTGGCATTACGCTGCGCCCCCAGCAGCGCGTAATCGGCAAGGAAATCATCGCCCGGATCAGTTTTTGACAGATAGTGATCCAGCATCGCCTGCTCCAGCGCAGGCGACACATCACGCCGCGCATCCTGCAACAGCGAAACCAGATCATAGGCGGCATGGCCAGCCAAGGCGTCCTGAAAGTCGATCAGGCCCTGCTCCCCGTCCTCGCTATGCGTCGGGTCGAGCAGCATGATGTTTTCAGCATGATAGTCACGCAGCACCGTCACTGGCGGGCGCTGGCGTTCCAGCAAGGGCGCAAGTGCTTCGTCCCAGGCAGCGGCATAGCCCGCCACATCGACATCCAGCCCCAGTTGCGGGGCATACCATTCCACCAGCAACGCGGCTTCGCGTTGATAGGTGGCCATATCATAAGGATCAAACGGACCAGCGGGCACAGCATGCAATTCCACCAGCGCATCAATCGCCTTGCGGTAGATCGCGTTTTCATCCGCCGGGTGCTCATCCAGCCAGTCACGCATGCGAGCATGGCCAAAATCTTCCAGCAGAACCCAGCCTTCTGCAGCATCTGCAGCGTAAATTTCCGGCGCGCGCAGGCCGTTTTCAGACAGCCAGTTCGCAACGTGGATAAAGGGTTTCGGATCCTCATGCGGGGGCGGTGCATGCATCAGCATGGCCCGACGATCATGTTCGCGTATCCGGTAATAGCGGCGGAACGACGCATCGCCGGGAATGGCATCGGCCGAGGCATCGCCCCAGCCAGCGTGAGTCAGGAAAGCATCGAGACCGGGAATCTTTTTCCTCATGGCATCCGCCCTAGCCAATCTGCCCCGCCTTCGACAATCGC
>JAGREF010000030.1 GCA_020446665.1 Sphingomonadaceae bacterium | reverse complement strand
GACAGCGCCTTCACCTCGGTCGAGCAGTTGATATAGGTCAGCGCGATGTGATCGGGGTGCTGTTCGCGGAACTTGCGGAATTTTTCCGGCGGGCAGCTGTCTTCGAGACTGCAACCGGCATCCATATCGGGCAGGACGACGATCTTTTCCGGGCTGAGGATCTTGGCCGTATCGGCCATGAATTTGACCCCGCAAAAGGCGATCACATCAGCATCTGTTGCCGCCGCCTTGCGGCTCAATTCCAGCGAATCCCCGACGAAATCGGCCAGATCCTGGATTTCCGGGCGCTGGTAATAATGGGCGAGGATCACCGCGTTGCGTTCCTTGCGCAGGCGGTTGATCTCTTCCAGCAGATCAGTGCCGGTGGGGATGGTCGTGTCCTGTGCGGTCATTCTACGTCTTTCTCTCCGTCAAAGCGGACATTTACAGTGACATCGCCATAGCCGGCGACTTGCAGCGGTATAGCGAGGTTCTGGCGGATTGCATCTTTTGCCGCGCTGCGGGCAAGCCCCATCAGCACATCATTCTGTGCCGATGCAAGGGCCTGCTTTTCCGCCAGCCTGGTATTGGCGCGGGTGAGCTTGTCCTGCGCATCGCGGCTGATCCAGATGCCCTCGCGCAGATATTGCGCGCGCCCTTCATCGAGATTGGGCAGGCCGACTTCGAGCGGAGGCAGCCGCACATCAAGCGTGTGAGTCTCGCCATCCCAGCCCATCCGGTCACGATCCATGGCCGACAGGTCGAGCGTGTAATCCACCCGCGCAGGGATCACCGCAACCTGGCGGCTCTCGATCGTGCCGAAAAAGCGGCTGTCCTTGCTCGCCACGACCGGGGAAAGCTCGGCGCTGAACACGGTCAGCCGGTTCTGCTTTTCAAAACTGGCAAGGCTGGTGGCGAGCGGATCGCCCAGATCATCAGGGCCAAAGGCTTTCCATGCGAGCCACAGGCACAGCCCCATCATCAGGATAAACAGCAGCCAGGGCAGCGCCTGCACGCGGGCGAGCGACTGGCTGCGCCATGCCTCTACCGGAGGGGCAACATCCACCGTCGCCTGTTCGTCCTGCTTTATTTCGCCTGCCATATATCCCCCGAACGCATGGCCATGCCCCGGCGTTCCAGATCGAGCAGATGCGCCTTGATCGACATACCGGCCGCGCCGTGCAGCCGCTGGTCCAGCCCCTTGTACATTTTTGGGATCATATCTGCGATAGCGTGCCCGGTCTCGCTCAGCAGGCGCAGAATCTGGTTTTCGCGCTGACGGCGATGGCCGATCATGCCGCGCACCAACTGGCGCGGCTTGTCCACGGCGGGGCCATGGGCGGGGTAATAAATGCGGTCCTCGCGCTCGTGTAATCGGGCGAGGCTGGCCATATATTCGCCCATGTCGCCATCGGGCGGGATGACGACGCTGGTGGACCAGCCCATCACATGATCGCCGGTGAACAGCGCGCCGCTTTCTTCCAGCGCGAAGCACAGATGGTTGGAAGTGTGGCCGGGCGTGTGCACCGCGCGCAGGGTCCAGCCGGTGCCGGTCATCGCCTCGCCATCTGCCAGCACCCGGTCGGGGGCATAGGCCTTGTCAAAGGATTCATCCGCGCGCGGTTCATCGCTTTCCAGCACCAGCGGTGCGCAGCCGACGATCGGCGCGCCTGTCCGCTCCGCCAGCGGGGTTGCGGCGGGTGAATGGTCCCGGTGGGTGTGCGTGCACATGATGGCCACGACGCGGGCATCGCCAATTGCCCTTTCCAGCGCGGCCAGATGATCGGGCTCTGCCGGGCCGGGATCGATCACCGCCACATCGCCGGCATTGCCGACCAGATAGGTTTGCGTGCCCGTATAGGTATAGGGCGAGGGGTTGGGCGCCAGCACACGCCGCACCAGTGGTTCGACTTCTTCGGTCAGGCCGGTTGGCCATGGTTTGGGTGGTGCTTCCATCGCTTGCATATGGGGGCTGGATTGCCGCATGTCACGCCTGAGAAGAATCCGGGAGTCACATGTGCCAGAGCTGATCCTTGTCCTCGACGCCGGGACAACTTCCACCCGCGCGATGCTGTTTGCCGCTGATGGAACCCTCCGCCACGTTGCCCAGCGCGAGCTTGGCCAGCATTATCCGCAACCCGGCTGGGTCGAACATGATGCCAGTGAAATCTGGGACAGCACGCTGGCTTGCGCGCGGGAAGTTGCAGAGGTGGCGGGCGGTGCTTCGGCGATTGCTGCGATCGGGATCACTAACCAGCGAGAGACTGTGGTGGCGTGGGACAGCCAGACAGGCGCGCCGCTGCATCGGGCGATTGTATGGCAAGACCGGCGCACGGAACCTTTCTGCGCCGAATTGCGCGCGGCCGGGCACGAAGCAGAGGTGCAGGTGCGCACCGGGCTGCTGCTCGATCCCTATTTCTCTGCCACCAAGATGCGCTGGCTACTCGACAATAGCGAGCAGGTGCGCGGGGCGGCAGAGCGTGGAACCTTGCGCTTCGGGACGGTGGAAAGCTGGCTGGTGTTTAAGCTGTCGGGCGGGGCGCATCTCACCGATGCCAGCAATGCCAGCCGCACATTGTTGCTCGCGCTGGACGGGGCACAGTTTGATGCGGGGCTGTGCGATCTGTTTGGCGTGCCGAAATCGGCCTTGCCTCAGGTGGTGGATTGCGAAGGGCAGCTGGCGACTGCGCAGGCAAAATGGCTGGGCGGCGAAATACCCGTTTGCGGCCTCGCCGGGGACCAGCAATCGGCGACCATCGGGCAGGGCTGCCTGTCGCCGGGGGAGACCAAGGCGACCTATGGCACCGGGGCTTTCGTGCTCACCAATATGGGCGGCGCCATTCCCCGTTCGGCCAATCGCATGCTCGGCACGGTGCTGTGCCAGCAGAGCGGACAGCGGACCTATGCGCTGGAAGGTTCGGTCTTCGTCGCGGGCAGTTTGATCCAGTGGTTGCGGGATTCGCTCGGCTTTGTCACCAGCGCGGCAGAGACGGAGGCGCTGGCCCGCTCTATCCCCGATAGCGGGGGCGTGACGATTGTCCCGGCCTTATCCGGCCTTGGCGCACCACATTGGCGAGCGGATGCACGCGGGGTTATCACCGGGCTGAGCTTTGCCAGTGGCAAGGCGCAGATCGTGCGCGCCGCGCTGGAGGCCATGGCGCATCAGACGCATGATCTGGCACGGGCTTTCGCTGCCGATGGCGCGCCATGGGGGCTGCTGAAGGTTGATGGCGGCATGAGCGCCAATGACTGGATGGCGCAGGATCTGTCCGACATGTTGGGGCTGGAAGTGGAACGCCCTGAATTCGTCGAAACGACTGCTCTGGGGGCAGCGATGCTCGCCGGGGTGGGCTGCGGCCTGTTCGCTGATCTGCTGGTGGCCGCCAACGCGATGCGCGGCAATGTGCGGCGTTTCAGCCCGGCCATGGAGGATGATGTGCGGCGGGAGCGCCTCGCGCGCTGGCGCAAGGCGTTAGATGCGGCCTGATTCACCCACGCTGCGGTGGAAGCGTTCCTGCAGCCGCTCGCGCAGGCGCAACACGGCGGCAGGCTGCATCTCGAACCGATCACGCCAGGCCTGATCCAGCCGCGCGACCCGCGCATGGAGCGCTTCCGTCTCTGCAATCAGTTCGCAGGTGGCAGGTTCCAGCATGGCCAGATTGCTGCGATCTCCCGGCCGGTCAGGCGGCAGGCGACCATGTCGGCGCAGCTGGAACTCGCTTAATTCGCCGGAATAATAGGCCCGGTGATTGAGCAGCCAGGCGAGGATATGCATCATCCGCGTGGTGGTTTTCAGCCCTTCGGTGGACAGCGCCATGCGCAGCAATTCCGCCTCGCCGCCAGTTGCGTGGGCAGGCGACAGATCAAACACCGCGCGCACTTCATCTGCGAGCACGAGTGCTTCGCAATAGAGCGCTTCGATAATCGGCTCGTTAATGTCGACAGCCCTGGCCATAGGCGGCCATCGCTAGACCGGAGACCGGCCCTGTTCCAGCGTAGCACCGGCCTTATCCCGCGCCAAATCGGGACTGTCCCATGGCGGGACAATTTTGCCGCCTCTCAGGCGATGATATCAGGCAAAAGTTGGTCTTCGATCAGGCTGATCTGATCGCGCAGGCGCAGCTTGCGCTTCTTCAGCCGCGCGATCTGCAACTGGTCGGTTGAACCGGCCAGGGTCAGCGCGTCAATCGCTGCATCGAGATCGCGATGCTCGATCTTCAGGCTTTCCAGCCGCTTGCGCATTTCCTGTTCGGTCACGCCTGCTCCATAGTAATGGCAACATCAGCCTGCGCCTCGTCGCGTCGTCAAACTCAATCCATCGATTAGGGGCTTATAAGGGGTTCGCAAGATAGTTTTGTTGTGTTTTGATGTGAAATGCGCGGCTCGCCCGCGAAACGGGTGAGTCGCCTTGGCCAACCAAGCGAAGGAGACCCCTATGGAATCGTCCCATGTCAGCGCCCTGCAAACCAAACATGCCGGTATCGAAGCGCAGATTCGCGAGGAAATGAACCGGCCCGCGCCCGACACGGCAACGATCCAGGAACTCAAGCGCCGCAAGCTGAGGATCAAGGAGGAACTTGAACACTCCTGATCGGGACGTTGCGCAGCTGTCCATAGGGGCAGCTGCGGCATTCCCCTGCCTCTCAGCTATGCTATAGGCGGTAGCCATGACTGCCGCCGCTGCCGCACGCCAAATCCTTACCAGCCTGCATGAGATCATGGCTTCGCGCCAGCATGCCCAGGGCAAGCTGGATGCTGTGGTCGATATTATCGGGGAGGGTCTCGATAGCGAGGTCTGCTCGATCTACCTCCTGCGCGAAGGGATGCTGGAGCTTTATGCGACACGCGGCCTCAACAAGGAGGCTGTCCACGTCACCCGTCTGGCCATTGGCGAAGGTCTGACCGGGACGATTGCGGATAATATCGAAACGCTGAACCTGGCAGAGGCGGCTTCGCATCCTGACTTTGCCTATCGCCCGGAAACGGGGGAAGAAAAGTTCCACAGCTTTGCCGGTGTGCCGATTGTCTATCGCGAGCGCGCGGTGGGCGTTTTGTGCGTGCAGCATGTCGAGCCGCGGCGGTATGAAGATATCGAGATCGAAGCGCTGCAGACCACCGCCATGGTGCTGAGCGAAATGATCGCCCATGCCGAACTGATCGACGAGGAAGAGGTTGCGCTCAGCGACGCGCAGACCGGGCCATCGGTGGCGACCGGCCTGACGCTGGTGAAGGGGCTGGCCAGCGGCACCGCCGTGTTCCACCAGCCGCGCATCACCATTGAACAGGTGATGGCAGAGGATATCGAGGCAGAGCGCCAGCGCGTCTATCGCGCCTTTGCCAAGATGCGCGACCAGATCGACAATCTCACCAACCAGTCGGAATTCGGCGTGGGCGGGGAGCATGAGGAAGTGCTCCAGACCTACAAGATGTTCGCTTATGATGAAGGCTGGAGCAGGCGCATCAATGAAGCGATTGATTCCGGCCTGACCGCAGAGGCCGCGATCGAACGGGTCCAGCAACGCACCCGCATGCGCATGCGCGAGATTGACGATCCCCTGCTGGCTGACCGGATGCACGATCTGGAGGATCTCTCCAACCGCCTGATCCGCATTGTCTCCGGCCAGCTGGGCACCGCTGCGACGCAGGGGCTGCAGGGCGATACGATCCTGATCGCGCGCAATCTCGGCCCGGCGGAATTGCTGGAATATGACAAGCGCCGCCTGAAGGGCGTGGTGCTGGAAGAAGGCTCGCTCACGGCCCATGTGGTGATTGTGGCGCGGGCCATGGGAATCCCGGTGATCGGCCGGCTGCGCGGCCTGCGCGGCATGGTGCGCGAAGGCGATCATCTGCTGGTGGATGCGGAAAAGGGGGAAGTCACTTTCCGCCCGGCGCAGCCCATGATCGAAGCCTTCGAAGCGCGCTTTGCCAAAAACCGGGAAAAACAGGCGGCCTATGCCGAATTCCGCGATGTGGAGCCGTTTACACGCGATGGCACGCGCATTCATGTGATGATGAATGCGGGGCTGCGTGATGACATGTCGACCCTCAGCGTGGTCGGCGCAGATGGCGTCGGCCTGTTCCGCACGGAATTCCAGTTCCTCGTTTCCGCCACACTGCCTGCGCGTGAAAAGCAGCTGCGCCTCTATCGTGATGTGCTGGATGCGGCGGGGGAGAAGCCTGTGGTCTTCCGCACGGTCGATATCGGGGGCGACAAGGCGCTGCCCTATCTCACCAGCGATTCGATGGAAGATGATGAAAACCCGGCCATGGGCTGGCGCGGCCTGCGTCTGGCGCTGGAACGCGAAGGCTTGCTGAAGGCGCAGGCCCGTGCCTTGCTGGAGGCGGCCGGGGGGCGGCGGCTCTATGTGATGTTCCCGCTGGTTTCCGAACCGTGGGAATTCGATGCAGCCAAGGCCGTGTTCGAGGAACAGCTCAAATTTCTCAAGCAGCAGAAAAAGCCGCTGCCTGAGGCGATCGAATTTGGCGCCATGCTGGAAGTGCCCGCTTTGGCCGAAGTGCTCGATATCTTGTTGCCGAAACTGTCCTTCATTTCGATCGGCACCAATGATCTGACGCAATTCCTGTTCGCCGCTGACCGGGCAAACCCCAAATTGGCCGAACGCTATGACTGGCTGAGCCTGTCGATCCTGCGCTTTCTGAGCCGGGTGGTGCGGGCCAATGCCGGGCATAATGTGCGGCTGGCCGTATGCGGGGAAATGGGCGGCAGGCGGCTGGAAGCGCTGGCTTTGCTGGGGCTGGGGATTGAACGGCTTTCGATCACTCCGGTCGCGGTGGGATCAATCAAGGAAATGGTGCGCAAGGTTGATTTGCCGGAATTACGGCGGGCCATGTCAGGATGGCTATCCAACCCGCCGCCCGATATCCGTGCCGCTCTGCGTCATTGGGCGACAGAGAGAGGGATAGAGACCGACTGAAGCACGATTTGTCGTGTTTTCCGGGTCGCAGCCGCATGTTGCCTTGACATGGGGGCATGCAACCTATTGTTTACGCAAAATTCCCGATTTCGGGTCGCAGCGGGTTGGATTCATGGACGACGATCAGGAAGAGGCAGCGCAGCTGCCATTGGAAAGTGCTGGAGATCAGCTTCGCCGCGCGCGCGAGGAAGCTGGGCTGAGCCTTGAGCAAGTCGCGTCGGAAACCCGCATTCCCCAGCGGCATCTGAAAGTATTGGAAGCTGGCGATTATGCTGCCTTGCCGGGCCGCACATATGCGGTTGGTTTTGCGCGCACTTACGCGAAATCGGTGAAGCTGGACGAGAAAGTCATCGCGGCCAAAGTGCGCGAGGAACTGGGCGAATCCGGCCTACGCCAGACTGTGGCTACTGAAACTTTCGAGCCCGGCGATCCGGCCAGGGTGCCGTCGCGCGGGCTTGCATGGTTCAGCGCCTTGGCAGCACTGCTGCTGATTGCCGGTGTCTTTGCCTTCTATCGCACGATGATCGCTCCGGGCTCTGGCCCTGCTTCGCTCCTGCCCGATGATGAAGCCAGCGAAACCACCGGAAAAGCTGCCGTAAAGGCCCCGAAAAAGGCCGAGCAAGTGGTAGATCCCAAGGGCGCGGTGGTGTTCACCGCGCTGGAGGACGGATCATGGATCGGCTTCTATGATGCCAGCGGCAAGATGCTGATGGGCCGCCAGATGATGAAGGGTGAAAGCTACACTGTCCCCGCTGATGCAGAAGGTCCGGTGGTGGAAACAGGCCGCCCCTATGCCTTTGATATCACGATTGGCGGCAAGCCTGTGCCCAAGCTAAGCGAAGAAGCCATCGTGGTCAGCGATGTTCCGGTTTCCGCCGCAGCCCTGCTGGCGCGTGGCAGTGCGCCTGCCGATTCAGGTGAAACTGCGGAAAACTAAGCGCTAGGGGCTTCACCGCCTCGACAAGGGGGCAGGGCATGCGGCACTATTAACCATGTTCATCGCGGGTTCTGCCCGTGCTTGGCATGATCGGAACCGGAAATATGATAGGAGCAAGCAGGACCATGACCAGCCGCAGCATGATCGAGCGGGGCGCTGTAACCCGCGCAGGACGTGCCGTGTTGGGCGGCCTGGCGCTGCTTGCCGTTGCGGGGACATCCGTGCCGGCGGCCGCGCAGGATGCCTCCGATGCGCGCATCCGCAAGCTTGAATCCGAGGTCCGCGCCTTGCAGCGCAAGGTCTTCCCTGGCGGGGATGGGCGTTTCTTCGAGCCGCAGATCAGCGGTTCTGGCACCACTGCCTCGACCACCGTGCCTTCGACCACGGCGGTAACCGATATCCTGGCTCGGCTGGATGCGATCGAGGCACAGTTGCAAGGGCTGACGGCGCAGGTCGAACAGAACACCAATGCCATCGCAAAGATCAATGCTCGTCTGGACAGCGGCAGTGTGAGTGCAACGCCTGCGCCGACGCCGCTGATCGGTACATCATCGCCTGTCACAACTACTGCGGCAACGACCCCGGTGGCTACACCAGCGCCTACCCCGGCACAGCCTACGGCAGAGCGACTGACAGCGGTGCAGCAGATCGCCAAGCCGCAGACAGATGATCCGGCAGATGACGAATATTCCTATGGCTACCGCCTGTGGAATGCGGGCTTCTATCCCGAAGCGCAGCAGCAATTGCGGCTGTTCGTGGACAAATATCCCGATCACTGGCGCGCAACCTATGGCCGCAATCTGCTCGGCCGCGCCTATATGGATGATGGCAAGCCGCGTGAGGCGGCGCCATGGTTCCTGCGCAATTACCAGACGGACAAGAATGGCGCGCGCGCGCCCGACAGCTTGCTCTTTCTGGCCGAAGCAATGATCGCAGTAAATGACAGCAGCCGCGCCTGCATCGCATTGGCAGAATTTGGCGAAACCTATCCGGCGGTGGCCTCGGGCCGGCTGGCAGGTCCGTATCAGGCCAATCTCAAGAAAGTCACCTGCAATTGATAG
>JAGREF010000383.1 GCA_020446665.1 Sphingomonadaceae bacterium | reverse complement strand
CCAGTTCCTCGAACCATTCATGGCGGTCATGCATTGCCGTCGCCGCAGCTTCGCCGCTCAGCGCGTCAGTGGGCATGGCAGCCAGCTCCGCAGTTGCCGCCCCGGCCGCGTCGGTTGCCGCGGCGGCTTCCTTGCTCTCAGCGCCCTCTGCCGGAGCAGCGTCTTCGCCGTTGGAACTGCAGGCCGCCAAAGCCAGGCTGGCACTCGCCAGAAGGATGAATTTTTTCATGCTTAACCCCTTTGTGAATCAGTCATATAATTTCTGGCACGACTAGTGGTTCCACGAAAGCCCCGCAATGGTCGCAGATTGTTGCAGCAGCGCGGGTAAGCACAAAAAATACCCCTCCCGTTGCGGGGAGGGGCAGTCACTCGTTTGTGTTGAGTGGGTGGTGTAAATTCTCTTAGCGTGCAGCCATGCGGAAGCCGGTGTCTACCGCTCCGGGCAGCGGCTTGCCGTCGGCCCAGGCGATGCAGCCCTGGCCGCGTGCCTTTACCTTGCCACACATGCTGGTGGCGCTGGCTTGCTGGAAACCACCGGCGGAAACGCGGAAATAGCTCTTGCCGCGCACCTTGGCCTGCGTGATCACCATTTCATAATTGCTCAGTTCCGGCCATTTGGCGGCATAGATGCCCCATGCGCGGCGGGCGCCCTGTTCGCTGGAGAAACTGCCCAGCTGTACCAGATGGCTGCCATTGGCGCTGACTTCGCCACCGCGCGGTTCAGCGCGGCTGGCCGTGCGCGGTCCGACCGCGCCATAGCGCGCCGGGGCCTTCTGCACGACGGGTTCGGAAACGAAGCGGATGGTGTCCTGAGCCACCTGTACCGGGGTGGAACCGCGCGGGGCAGGGGCGACAAAGGCTTCTTCGAAGCTGGCCGGTGCTTCAATGCTGGGTGCTTCATAAGCGGCCACGCCAACAGCCGGGGCAGACGGGTCAACCCGCACCACTTCCACTGGTGTATCGGTGTAATCGAGCGGCGGCAATTCGCGGGAATTGGCCGCAACACGCGTCGCTTCCTGCGCTGCTTCGGCCTGTGCCACCGGCACAAGAGCTGCTGCTTCGCTGGCGAGCTGTTCTGCGCTCGGGAAATTGGTCAGCGCCAGCTGGGCCGGCTGACCAGAGTCAGCGCGCAGCGGCACATTCAGCAGGGTGGCCACGCGCTGCTGGTAATCTTCCGGCTTCGCTTCGCGGGCCCACTGGCTGATGCGGGCATCCAGCTGGCCTGCGGGCACATCTTCCGCAGCCATCACGCGGGCAGCGCGCCAATTGCCCTGCAGGGCATAGGCATAGGCCAGATTCTGGCGCACCTTGGGCGTATTTTCGCCGCCACGCAGCGCATTGGCGAGGATATGAACCCCGCGATCCGGCTCTCCGGCCAGCGCAAGGGCAAGGCCAAGATCGGCAGGCGCGATTGCGTCGCGCCAGTCATCAAGGATGGCAACCGCTTTGGCATTGTTGCCCGCAGCAACCTGAGCCAGCGCATAGGACAAGGCCGTACGCGGGCTGTTATCGCCCAGCGACATCGCGTCATCAAAACTGGTGGCGGCAGACTGGAACCGGCCTGCTTCCATATAGGCAGCGCCCAGAACTGCGCGATAGGCGGCGTTGCGCGGATCGGCCATGACAGCAGCTTCAGCGTTTTCGATCGCCAGATCGATATTGCCCTTGGCCAGCGCGGTCTGCGCCTTGCCAGCGGCGAGATCTGCGCGCGGCGCCTTGCTGGCACAGCCGGCAAGGGCGGTGGTAGCAAGCGCGCCAACCAGCACGAGGCGGACGAGCCGCTTGCTGTTTGGCCGATTGATCTTTGCGGTGCGGGTCATGGTCCGGTTCCCCTTCATTGGGCCTCAGTTGCGCGTGACCTGAGCGGCCAGCGATTCGAGTTCGTTCATGTCACCGAGCAGCGAATCGAGTGCTTCGGTGACGAGTTGCTGTGCGCTGCGATTGCGGATCGTGCAGGCGAGACGCAGCTTGAGATGGCGCTCTGCATCGAGCCGCAGAGTGAAAGCGGCGCGTTTGCCGCGATCCAGCGCGGACTTGCGTGATCGGGCTGGGGCAGCGGGTTTGGATGCAACAACCGGCGCAATCTTGGCCACGGGGGCTGCAACCGGTGCCGGACTGGCCACAGCGGCGACCTTGCGGGCGATCTCTTCCTGCTGCTTGTGCACGGCAGGGCGGACTGCTTCGGCGAGTTCAGCCTGGGCTTTTTCATCCTGTGCGCGGGCTTGCGCGGCGGTTTCCTCATTGGCCGGGGCCGGCGTGAGGGCCACTACGTCATGATCGTGGCGATGGTCTTCATCGCCCATATCGTTCCAGCCAAGGTCTTCCAGATGGTCATCACCCTGCTGGGCCGTGTTGGCAACCACCGGGGTCAACCCGCCCAGTTGCGGGCGCATCGCGGGCTTCGCGCCGCCCTTGCGGGCCAGCAGCGTGGGGCCAAGCGAGGCAAAATTGGCTGCTTCTGCCATCGGGCGCGCTCCGGCTTACTGTGCCACCCGGCGGCCGAAGCCACCGACGGGACGGTGATGGATGCCGGGGGCTTGCGGCGCCGCGGTGTTGGGAGCCGCAAACACTGTGCGGCGGAAATTCTTTTCAAGGCGGTCGGAAATATAGTTCCACAATGCAGCCACTTCTGCGGCGCTGCGGCTTTCCGGATCGACTTCCATCACGGTGCGCCCGTCAATCATCGAAGCGGCATAATCGGTGCGATGATGCAGCGTGATCGGGGCAACCGTGCCGTGCTGCGAGAGGGCGACAGCGGCTTCGGAAGTAATCTTGGCCTTGGGCGTGGCGGCATTGACCACGAAGACCAGCGGCTTGCCTGCGCGTTCGCACAGATCGACCGTGGCACCCACTGCGCGCAGATCATGCGGGCTGGGGCGGGTTGGGACGACGATCAGTTCTGCGACAGAGATCACTGACTGGATCGCCATGGTGATAGCAGGCGGCGTGTCGATCACGGCCAGCTTGAAACCCTGCTGTCGCAGGATCTGCAAATCATTGGCGAGGCGTGCCACGGTGGTTTGCGCAAAGGCGGGATATTCGGCCTCACGCTCGTTCCACCAATCGGCAAGCGATCCCTGCGGGTCGATATCAATCAGCACAACCGGGCCAGCACCGGCGCGCTGCGCCTCTACTGCCAGATGTCCTGACAAGGTGGTCTTACCCGATCCACCTTTCTGCGATGCCAATGCCAGTACTCGCAAGGTCTGGTCCCCCTGATTACGCCACAATCCGGCGTCGTTAGACATGTGTTCAGTAGGGAAATCGCAGGATAACCCTAATTTTGGGTTAACGCTGTGGTTAAGGAATGTGCGCGAGTTGCCCATGGCGGGGCCGGCAGGATGGCTATTCTGGAAAGAACTTCTTAGAAAATCTTTGCTAACGGCACGTTCACTATGTCACTCTCATACAGAGCTGATGGAGGCTTCCTGATCCGATGATGCGTTTTCCTGCCTGTTCTCTTGCCGCCATGGCGCTGGTCATGGGCCTGCCTGTGCCTGCGCTTGCTGATGTGAAATCTGGCGTCGATGCGTGGAGCCGGG
>JAGREF010000382.1 GCA_020446665.1 Sphingomonadaceae bacterium | reverse complement strand
ACGGCGGCAATGGCGGCAAGGGCGGCGATATCGTGTTCGAGGCCGTACAGGGTCTCAATACTCTGATCGATTTCCGCTATTCCCAGCATTTCAAGGCGAAACGCGGCGGACATGGCATGGGCCGTGACCGGACAGGTGCCGGTGCGCCCGATCTGGTGATCAAGGTGCCGGTGGGCACGCAGGTGATCAGCGACGAGGATGGCGAAACCGTGCTCGCCGATTTCACGGAAGTCGGCCAGCGGGTGACGTTCCTCGAAGGTGGCATGGGCGGGCGTGGCAATGCCAGTTACAAGACCAGCACCAACCGCGCGCCGCGCCAGCATCAGCCGGGCGAACCGGGCGAGGAACTGTGGGTCTGGCTGCGGCTGAAGCTGCTCGCAGACGTTGGCTTGCTGGGCATGCCCAATGCCGGCAAGAGCACTTTCATCAACGCTGTGTCGAATGCGCGGGCGAAAGTTGGCCATTATGCCTTCACCACGCTCGTGCCCAAGCTGGGCGTGGTGCACCACAAGGGCCGCGAATTCGTGCTCGCGGATATTCCCGGCCTGATCGAAGGGGCAGCGGATGGCGCGGGGATTGGCGACCGTTTCCTGGGCCATATCGAACGCTGCCGCGTGCTGATCCATCTGGTCGATATTTCCGGCGAGGACCCGGCTGCGGCGATGCGCGTGGTGGAAGAAGAGCTGGAAGCCTATGGCGAAGGGCTGGACGAAAAACCGCATCTGGTGGTGCTCAACAAGATTGACCTTGCCGATGAAGAGCTGGTCGCTGGCTTTGCCGAAGAGATGATGGCGGCCGGGGCAGATCAGGTCTTTGCCGTCTCTGGTGCGACAGGGCAGGGGATTTCCGAATTGCTCGATGCGGTGCTGGCCTATCTGCCGGACCGCACGGCCACGGAAACCAAGGGGGCCGAAGTCGAGGATGTGGATCAGGACGATGAAGGCAGCAACTGGTCGCCCATCTGATCATAATGCTCGCAACTCGGGGCTATCGCGTCGCGATTTCTCTCGCTAATCCGCGCGCATGAGCATCGCCACTCTTGCAGATCTTGCTAATAAGGCCGCTTGTCCGCGTGTCGTGGTCAAGATTGGTTCTGCGTTGCTGGTGGGATCGGATGGTTCCCCGCGTCGGGCATGGCTTTCCGAAATGGCGGGTGAAATCGCGGAAATGCGCGCACGCGGGCAGCAAGTGGTTGTGGTCAGTTCCGGCGCGATTGCGCTGGGCGCGGCAAAGCTGGGGCTGGAACAGGGCGGCCGTGGCAGCTTGCCCGATGCGCAGGCAGCGGCCTCTGTGGGGCAGATTGCCCTGGCGGGTCTGTGGTCGGAACTGCTTGGCGCGCATGGTATCACCGCTGCGCAAATGTTGCTGACGCTGGAAGATCTGGAAGATCGCCGCCGCTATCTCAACGCGTCTTCTACCATTGCCCGTCTGCTGGATGCGGGGGCTGTGCCTGTGGTCAATGAGAATGACAGCGTGGCAACTGAGGAAATCCGCTTTGGCGACAATGACCGGCTCGCTGCGCGCGTGGCGCAGGCCGCCGCCGCCGATGCCGTATTGCTGCTGAGCGATATAGACGGGCTGTATGACCGGCATCCGTCTGAAGCGGGCGCGCAGATGGTGCCGGTGGTGCGGGGGATCGACCAGCGTATCCGGGCGATGGCCAGCGGAGTTTCCAGCTCGGGCATGGGTTCCGGCGGCATGGTGTCCAAACTGCAGGCCGCCGAAATTGCAGAGCGTGCAGGGATTGTGCTTGCGATCCTGAATGGCACGCCTGATCGCCCGATTGCCCATGCGTTGAATGGGGGGAAGGGCACGATCTTCTTGCCCAAGCGCCGCGACGGTGCGCGCAAGGCATGGCTGGGCGGGCGCATGCGGCTGAAGGGCACGCTGGTGGTTGATGCCGGATGCGCCGCGGCATTGCGTTCAGGCAACAGCCTGCTCGCAGCAGGCGTTGTCTCTGTGGATGGCAAATTCAGTCGCGGCGATGCAGTGGCCATTTGCGATGCCGATGGCACGGCGATTGCCAATGGTCTGGCCGAATATGATGCCGCAGAATGCACCGCCCTGTGCGGCACACGGCGTGAAGAGCAACAGGCGGTGCTGGGCTATGCCCCGCGTCCGGCGGTGGTCCATCGCGATCACATGGTGCTGCTTTGACGATAGCGATTACCGGGGGCACCGGTTTTGTCGGGCAGGCGGTGCTCGATATTGCCGCCGAACGCGGGCTGGCGATGCGGGCACTGGCGCGCAAGGTTCCGGCCGATGCCCATAGGCAAGTGGAATGGGTGCAGGGCAGCCTGTCAGACCCGGCGGCGCTTGATCGGCTGGTTAGCAGCGCAGAGGCCGTGATCCATATTGCCGGGCTGACCAACACGCCTGATCCGGCTGAATTTGAAACCGCCAATGTGTCCGGTACGCGCGAAGTGATCGACGCGGCCCGCCGCGCCGGGGTGCCGCGCTTCGTTTTTGTTTCCTCCCTCTCCGCGCGCGAGCCGCATCTCTCGGCCTATGGCGCGTCCAAGGCGAGGGCGGAGAAGCTGATTGCTGCCAGCGGGCTGGACTGGACCATGGTGCGCCCGCCCACCGTCTATGGCCCGCGCGACAAGGATGTGTTCGAACTGTTCCGGTCAGCCAAATGGGGATTTGTGCCACTGCCTCCACCCGGTCGCAGCTCTGTGATCCATGTGCATGATCTTGCGCGGCTCTTGCTGGCGCTGGTGCCTACGCATGAGGATGTGACGCATCAGATTTTCGAACCCGATGACGGGACCGAGGATGGCTGGACGCATCAGGAACTGGCGCGGGTGATCGGCTGGGCCATGGGGCGCCATCCGTGGTCTCCGCATCTGCCCAAGGGGGTGCTGGAACGCGCAGCAAAGCTCGACCGCATGCTGCGCGGGGACAAGGCAAAGCTTACCGCAGACAGGGTCGGCTACATGACGCATCCCGATTGGGTATGCAGCAAACGGGCGCAGGTGCCGCCAGCGATCTGGCAACCGCAAGTGGCAACCCGCGAGGGGATGAAGGCCACCGCCCAATGGTACCGCGAGGCGGGCTGGCTGTGAAATCGCCCTCTCCCCTTCAGGGGAGAGGGAGGAGCGCCGTAGGCGCGGAGGGTGTGGGGGGTGTTGGCAGAGGCGGTGCCCAGCACACGACCCCACTCCACTGCGACTAGGCGGCAAAAACCGCCAAGTCTCATTGCCCCTCCCCTAAAGGAGAGGGGGCTAGGCTTGTGCCCTAGAAAACCGGCTCGTAACCCGGCGGCAATTCGCCATCCGGGCCGGGCTTCACCGGCGTGTGAATGCCGCATTCGGTCTTGTCCCAGCCTTTCCAGCGGCCGCTGCGCGGGTCTTCGCCGGGGGCGACCTTATGCGTGCAGGGCGAGCAGCCGATCG
>JAGREF010000381.1 GCA_020446665.1 Sphingomonadaceae bacterium | reverse complement strand
TGCAGGCTGGCGGTCCCCCTCCCCATTTCCACTGCGTGAAAACGGGGAGGATCATTTGATCCGGTAAAAATCTGCCACCCGTTCCAGCGCCAGTTTCAGCACCAGCTTCCCGCTGCGGGCCGGCCAGTCGAGCGCCTTTTCCGCATCGGGCAGCCCTTCCCCCGCGCAGGCGACGCGCCATAATATGTCGGACAGGCCGCTGCCTGCTGCCGCCATGGCGCCATCGAAGCGGGCCTTGGCCGCGATCTGGCGTTCGGTGGGGGTCAGGCCAGCATCGCCGCTTCCTTTGATCCGCACCGGTTCCCATCGCATGGTGACATTGGGGCCAAGTTGCGCGCGTTCGTAATCGGCTCTCAACCTTTCCCCGGCATCGAACAGCCGGTCAGGCAAATGGCCACGCGCATGGAGCCAGCTAAGCGGGCTTTCTGCGAGGTTGACGGTGACCGTCCGCCGCTTGCCCTTTGCCCCGCTGCGGCGCGGCCCTTCGCTGGTGAGTTCGCGTTCGACAAGCTGGCGGCGCATGGCATTTCCCCTCTGGCTGTGGCGAATCGTCACTTGCCAAGAGAGGTTATCTGTAGGAAAGAGAAAAACCGATTTGGTTACAGGATAGCTGCCATGATCAACCGCATCCGCGACATTCGCAAGCAGAAGGGCATGACGCTGGCAGACCTCGCTGCCGCTTGTTCCCCGCCGACAACAGCGCAGACTATCGGGCGGCTGGAAACCGGCATGCGCAATCTCACCACCGGCTGGATGGAACGAATTGCCGCTGCGCTGGGGGTTGATGCGGAAATGCTGGTCCGCTCTGAAACCAGCGAAACAGCGCAGATTGTCGCCACGCTCGGGGCGCAGGGGGCAGAGGCGCTCGCCAGCCCGCGCGATGCGATCCTTGCCACGGACCTCAACGGCGAAGGTGCGCTGATGGTGCTGGAGGTCGAAGCCGCCAGCGGCCCCTATATGGCAGGCGACCAGCTATGGCTGCGCCAGATCGCGCCAGAGGATGCCGCAAAGGCGATCAACCGCGATGTCCTCGTCCCGCGCCCCGGCGGGCGCTTTGCCTTCGGGCGGCTGATTGACCGGCAAGGCACAATGGTCGGTATCCTCCCCACTGGCGCCGGGCAGAAGCAGCAAGTGGTACATAATCCTGCGTGGATTGGTGTGGCAGAAATGCTGGTGCGCCCCCTGTGAAACGCGTCCTTTCGCTCTCCACCCTCTATCCCAACGCCAGCAACCCGCGCTTCGGGACGTTCGTTGCGCGCTCGCTGGAGGCGCTGGCCGCGCGCGGTGACTGGGATGTGACCGTCATCAACCCCATCGGCGTGCCGCCGATCGCCTTCGGCAAGTATGCTGCGCTCAAGGCGGCGGCGGTGGACGGGACGGAGCATGGGGTGCGCGTGCTGCGCCCAACCTTCCCCCTGATCCCCCGCTTCGGCGGGCCCTTCAACCCCGCGCTGATCGCGTGGAGCGTGGGCAAGCTCGCCGCGCAGCTCCATGCCGAGCAGCCGTTTGACGTGCTCGACGCGCAATTCTTCTACCCCGATGGCCCCGCCGTGGCGCGTCTGGCCCGGCGGCTCGGCCTGCCCTTCTCGATCAAGGCGCGCGGGGCGGATATTCATTATTGGGGCAGCAAACCCTATGGTCTGCGCCAGATGCAGGCTGCGGCAGAAGAAGCGAGCGGTTTGCTCGCCGTTTGCGGGGCGCTGGCAGACGATATGGGCGGGATTGGCCTGCCGCGGGAAAAGGTCACGCTGCATTATACCGGGCTCGACCGGGACCGCTTCCGCCCGCTGGACCATCCTATGCTGCGGCGGCGGCTGAGCGAGGAACTGGGCATAGCCTTGCCGGACAAGGCCCCGCTGCTCGCCACGGTTGGCGCGCTGATCCCGCGCAAGGGGCAGGAATTCGTGCTCGGTGCGATGCTTGGCCTGCCGCCAGACACGCAGCTGCTGCTGGTCGGCAAAGGAGAGGACGAACCACGCCTGCGCAGTATGGCTCGCGACATGGGGCTGGAAAGCCGGGTGCATTTCCTCGGCCTGCTCGACCATAATCTGCTGCCGGTGCTGCTGTCAGCATCAGATTTGATGGTGCTCCCCTCGGCCAGCGAAGGTCTCGCCAATGCCTGGGTCGAGGCGCTGGCCTGCGGCACGCCGCTGGTAATCACCGACGCGGGCGGTGCGCGCGAAATCGTGACGACGCGCGATGCCGGGTTGATCGTGGAACGCAGCGAAGAGGCGATCCGCGAAGGAATCCTCTCCATGCTCGCTGACTTGCCCCCGCCCGAACGGGTAGAGGCCATGGCCACGCGCTTTAGCTGGCAGGCCAATGGCGCAGCGCTGGCGGAGTATTTTGAGGGGCTGACGGGCTAAAGCCAAGAGGCTTTACATTGCCCCTTATCGTCATTGCGAACCCGGCATTGAGCCGGGGGAAGCAATCCAGAGCGTAACGCGAGACGCTCTGGATTGCCGCGTCGCTTCGCTCCTCGCAATGACGAGTCTGTAAAAGGTGCGCTCCCCCTCCCGCAAGCGAGAGGGGTGGATGGAGTTACCCCTCGCCGCGAGCGATCTTTTCCTGCTTGCCCGTCACGCTTTCCTGCGGAACGAAGCTGTCGGAAGTTACGCCCAGCCAGATCAGGATCGGCGCCGCCATATAGACCGAGCTGTAAGTCCCGACGAAAATGCCAAGCGTGATAGCTGCCACGAGGCCAAACAGGCTTTCCGGCCCGAAGAGCAGCAGCGGGATCAGTGCGACGAGCAGCGTCAGGCTGGTCATCACTGTACGCGCCAGCGTTTCATTGACGGACAGGTCAAGCAGTTCCGGCAGCGGCATCTTGCGATATTTTTTCAGATTTTCGCGGATACGGTCATAAACCACGATCGTATCGTTCAGCGAGTAACCGATAATCGCCAGAATGGCTGCGATGATCTGCAGGCTGAATTCCATCTGGAACAGCGAGAACATGCCCAGTGTCAGCGATACGTCATGCACCAGCGCAAATAGCGCGCCCACGCCAAACTGCCATTCGAACCGTACCCAGATATAGAGTGCGATAGCGAGCATCGCGGCCAGCAAAGCGTAAAGCGCCTTTTCCCGGAATTCCCCGGAGACCTTGCCCGAAACAGAATCCACCCCGTCGATCCGGACGTCAGGATGATCCTGCTTCAGCGCATCGGTGATCTGCCGCGTAATCCGCGCAGTAAATTCCGGATCGCCCTCGGCCTCGGGCGGCAACTTGACGCGGATGGAGACTTCATTCGGTGCACCAAAACGCTGGATCACGGGATCGCCCACCTCGTCCAGCGCGCCCACTGTTTCACGCAGTGCCGGGATCGGGGCTTCTTCCTCGCCCACAAAGGTTGCGCGAATTTCCTGGCCGCCGGCGAAATCCACGCCGTAATTCAGGCCCTTGGTCATCACCAGGCCCCAGCTTGCCGCCATCAGCAGCAGGCTGACCACGTAGAAGGGCACACGCCATTTGAGGAATTTGATATTGGTATCGTCAGGGACGAGTTTGAGCAGTCGCATATTCCTGTCCCCTTACAAATGCAGGTCTTGCGGCCGCGCCTTGCGCAGCCAGCCGGCCACCCACATGCGGGTTAGCGTCACAGCAGTGAAAACAGAGGTGAACAGCCCGATCACCAGCACCACGGCAAAGCCGCGGATGGGGCCAGAGCCGAAGATGAACAGCAGCACCCCGGCAATGAAGTTGGTGACATTGGCGTCATAAATCGCGCGGCTGGCTTCCTTGTAGCCATTTTCCACCGCAGCGATCACGCGCCGCCCGCGCTTGCGCTCTTCCCGGATGCGCTCATTAATCAGCACGTTGGCGTCCACCGCC
>JAGREF010000380.1 GCA_020446665.1 Sphingomonadaceae bacterium | reverse complement strand
TGGAAGCCATGGCCATGGCGCGGCCTGTGTTGCTGACGCCTGAGGCTGCGACCGGGATCGATGCGACGGACGGAGAGCATTTCGCTGTCGCTGCAGATGATGCGGCTCTGGTCGGGCGGGCATTGGCTTTGCTGGCAGATGGTCCCGGCTCCCTCGCCATGGCGGCGGCTGCGCGGCGCTATGTCGTGGATCAGCAGGACTGGTCCGCCATGCTTGCCGGGCTGCCTGAATTGCTGGGGCATCGCTTGCCGGGGAATCGGCGTGATGCTGCCTGAAGCGTCGCTGAGCCAATGGCGGCAGCAAGGTCTGCTCGCCAATTTGCCGGATAGCTGGCGGCAACCGCTTGTGCGGCTTGCGCTGGCATGGGCGGCGCTGTTCCTGCTGACGGCGCAGGACTGGTTCGACATGGCCTGGCAGTGGTGGGACAGCTCGACCTATAACCACATATTGTTCATCCCCGCGATTATCGGCTGGCTGGTCTGGATCCGGCGGGAAGATGTACTGAAGCTCACTCCACAAGGCTGGTGGCCGGGGCTGGTTGTCCTTGGCGGCGCCTTGCTGGGCTGGCTGACAGGTTCGATTGCGGGCGTAAATCTGGTGGCGCAGGCCGGGGCAGTGCTGGCCATGCCTGCAGCCGTTCTGGCAATCCTTGGGCCGCGCGTATCGGCAGGCTTGCTGTTCCCGCTGGCCTATAGTGTCTTCCTGATCCCCTTTGGCGACGAGCTGGTGCCCGCGCTGCAGATGATCACGGCCAAGATCGTCGTCGTGCTGGTCGAATGGAGCGGGATACCGGCAGAGATTGACGGGGTCTTTATAAACACACCTGCCGGGTTGTTCGAAGTGGCAGAGGCCTGTTCCGGGGTGAAGTTCCTGATTGCCATGATCGCGCTGGGCGTGCTGATCTGCAATGTCTGCTTCAACAGCTGGAAACGCCGGATCGGCTTCATGGCTGCGGCGCTGGCCCTGCCGGTTATCGCCAATGGTGTAAGGGCATGGGGGACGATCTTCATTGCTCAGACGCAAGGCGTGGAATTCGCCGCCGGGTTTGACCACATCTTTTATGGCTGGGTGTTCTTTGCTGTCGTGATCGTCCTTTTGCTGGCGATGGGGTGGAGATATTTTGACCGCGCACCGGAAGACCCGGCCATTGATCCGGAGGCAATCAATGCCTCACCGCTGCTGGCGTGGTTTTCCCGCTATTCGCTCTCGCTCAATGCCGTGATTGCCGCGCTGTTCGCGATAGTGCTGGCGGTTGCCCTGTGGCACAGCATGGCCATTCGCAGCGCTGCGCCAGTGGCGGATCAGGTGGAACTGCCGCAGATTGCCGGCTGGGAACTGGTCGATTACACCCCGCAAGTTGCGTGGGAACCGCGGGCAAGCGGGGCGGATCACCGCCTGCTGGGCCGCTATCGCTCTGCCAATGGGGAGGAAGTCGATGTCTTCCTCGCTCTTTATTCCTCGCAGGGCGAAGGTCGCGAAGCGACAGCCTATGGCGAAGGGGCCTTTGACCACCGGACATCGTGGCGCTGGCTGGAACCCGGCCCATCCGATGCCGAGGCGATGGGGGATTATCTGCTGGCGAATGGACAGGTAAAGCGTTTTGCCCGCACCAGCTTCCGCCGGGGTGACCTGACCACAGGCAGCCCGGCCCGTTTCAAGCTGGCGATCATGGCAGACAAGATCACGCTCAGCCCCAAACCGACCATCATGTTGATCCTTTCTGCGGAACAGCGCGGTGGCAGCAATCCTGAGCAAGCCATTGCCAGTTTTGAAAAAGCCATGGGCAATCGCGGCGCATGGATGGACCGCGTGGCGCGGCTTCGATAGGACCCAGTCATAATGTGCGGGATCGCTGGCCTTTTTCATTACAC
>JAGREF010000379.1 GCA_020446665.1 Sphingomonadaceae bacterium | reverse complement strand
CGCCAGGTGGTGTTCCTGCGCGCCTATGCGCAGAAGCAACCGATCAATGAATATAAGCAGGAAGCCTTCGGTCTGTTTGAGCGTCTGCTCGATACGCTGCGCGAAGATGTGACCAGCATCCTGCTGAAGAGCGAATTGCGCATGGTGCAGCCGCAGGCGGAAGCCTTGCCGGAACTGCCGGACTTCCTGACCGGGCATATCGAGCCGCTGACGGGCCTCGATAATTCCAATGACGGGGATGGCTCTGCCGAACAGGCTGAACTGTTCGGTTCGCTGGCGGGCAGCCCGCGCGCTGCCTTCAGCCCTGGCGGTGCGGCGACACTGGCCGATAACCCCTATGCGGGTCAGAATGTCAGCCGCAATGCGCCGTGCCCCTGTGGTTCGGGCAACAAGTACAAGCATTGCCACGGCGCTGCGGGGTAATCCCCCGCACGCCTGGGGTAAGGCAAAGAAAAGGGCGCGCGGAACAATGTCCTGCGCGCCCTTTTTCATACCGCTTGTGAAGTAGTGGCTCCCCGAGTTGGATTCGAACCAACGACCAAGTGATTAACAGTCACCTACTCTACCGCTGAGCTATCGGGGAGCAGCCCTTTCGAGCGGAGCCGCGCCTATATGCAGGCCCGCCAGCTTTGGCAAGCGGGTTTGGGCAAAATTTTCACACCATGAATTGTTCGGCTGCAATCCGCTCGTCCAGCGCATGCCCTCGGTCGAACAACAGGGTTAGCGGCGTGTCGCGACAGATGGCGATATGCACTTCGGCCACGTCGCGCAGCTCCTTCTGGTCGGCCACCACGCTGACTGGCCGCTTGGCCGGTTCGCGAATGCGGAACTGGATGGAGCTGCGATCGGGCAATACGGCCCCGCTCCAGCGGCGCGGGCGGAAAGCGCTGATAGGGGTGAGCGCGAGTAATTTGCTGTCAAGCGGCAGGATCGGCCCGTTGGCGGAAAGATTATAGGCGGTGGAGCCGGCCGGTGTCGCCACCAGCACCCCGTCACACACCAGCTCATCGATCCGCACTTTGTCATTCACGGAAACTTCGATCTTCGCCGTTTGCCGTGTTTCGCGCAACAGCGAGACTTCGTTGATGGCGCAAAGATTATGTTCCTCGCCCATCTGGTCAAAGGCCTGCATGCGCAGCGGATTGATCGTGAAGGGCTTCGCTTCATTGACCCGGTCGAGCATTTTGGCCCCGCCGCGATTGCGGTTCATCAGGAAGCCGACTGTGCCGAGATTCATCCCGTAGACGGGCAAGGTCCGGTTATCGTCGAGCATCTGGTGCAGCACATGGAGCATGAAGCCATCGCCGCCCAGCACGACCACGCAATCCGCCTCTTCCCGCGGGACCCAGTCATGCATCCGTTCAAGGCTGCGCAAGGCTTCCTGTGCTTTCTCGGAATCCGAACTGACCAGCGCCAGTTTTTCATATCCGTTGCTTTCACTCACGCGCGGCTCCCCCTGCTATTGCGCTGTTCGAGTCGGCAGGCAGCCTATGGAGAGCTGTCCCGTTTGGCAACGCATCACAATTGCAGGCAGGAAATGCTAAGAGGCAGGCGCTAAGGCAAAGGGCATGGATGTAATGACTCCTGAGATTGCAGATTCGCAGCGCGATGATCTGACCGGCTTGCCCGATGCGCACTCTGCCTATGCCATGCTGGCGCGGTGGCAGGCAGACTATGCCGCGCGCGGCCATGTCGCGCCGATCCATGCGATGCTGCTGGGGCTGGGCAGGTTTGATACGGTCAATCTTGCCTATGGCGAAGCTACCGGCGATGGCGCGCTGGTGGAAGTTGCCCGGCGCATACTCCATTTTGCCGAGGATGAATTCGAAAGCGGAACGACGCTGGTCGCGCGGATTGGTGGTGGCCAGTTCCTGATTGCCGCGCTTGACCCGTGCAGCCGTGAACGCTGGCAATGGTTGGCCGATGCGCTGGCGGATGCGGTCGCGCTGCCGATTGCCGATCTGGAGGGGGCGGGAACCTTGCGCCTGTGGCCCCGCGTGGCGTTGATGCGGGCCACACAGGGGGAAGGGCCGGATATCATCCTCGATCGGCTCGCCCAGACACTGGCTCAGGCGCGGGCGGAACAGGCCCGGCGCGTCTTGTGGGCCGATGGCGAGCTGACCCTGCCGGGCAAACGCACCGCGCAGCTTGAGGCGGATTTGCTGGCGGCGCTTGACCGTGATGAGATCGAAATCCTCTATCAGCCGCAATTTGCGGTGGATGATGACCGGCTGACCGGCGCAGAGGCGCTTGCGCGCTGGCAACATCCGGAGCTGGGCCGCGTCGGGGCAGGTGCCTTGTTCACCATTGCCGAGCGTGCCGATCATGTTGCGCAACTCAGCCGCCATATTGCATCGCGGGCGCTGGCAGGGGCGAAGGACTGGCCGGAGCATTTGCGCCTCTCACTCAATGTCACTCCGGCTGATCTCGCCGCGGGCAGCTTTGCCGAGGAATTTTCGCGCATGCTTGCCAGCAGCGGCTTTCCGGCTGAACGGCTTACACTGGAAATCACCGAACAGGTGCTGGTGTCGGACCTGGAACGCGCCGCTGCCTCACTGGAAAAGCTGCACGCACAGGGCATTCGCATTGCGCTCGATGATTTCGGCGCGGGGTTCTGCAACTTCCGCTATCTCAAGCTGCTGCCGCTCGATTATCTCAAGCTTGACCGCGCCATGGTAGAAGGTGTGGTTGACGACAAGCGCGACCTCGCCGTGCTGCGCGGAATTGTCGCCATGGCCAAGGCGCTGGATCTGCAACTGATCGCGGAAGGCATCGAGAACGACGATCAGCGCGCGATTATCACCGCCGAAGGCTGCGACTTCTATCAGGGATTCCTGAAAGCGCAGCCGATGACGGCGGATTACTTCGCTCAATATGCGCGGGGCTGAGCCCTTCGCCGTCCGCTATTCGGCGGCTTCGGCCATGGGCGCATGCTGCGGGCCGCGGATCAGGCCACCCGGGGTTGCGCCGGTCCATTCGCCATTGCGGAAAGTGACAACGCCGCCCTTGATCGTGGCGACATAGCCTTCTGCCTTTTGCAGCAAACGCTTGCCACCCGCAGGCAGGTCGAAGGCGAGCCATGGCTTGCCCAGGCGTAGCCTCTCCATATCCACGATATTGAGATCCGCGAGATAGCCCGGCGCGATCACGCCGCGATCATGCAAGCCATAGAGCCGCGCCGTATCGGCACATTGCCGCTTGATCGCGGTTTCGAGCGAGACCTTGCCCGGCCGCTTGCGATCGCGCACCCAATGCTGGAGCATGAAAGTGGGCGAGGCTGCATCGCAGATCGTGCCGCAATGCGCGCCGCCATCGCTCAACGAATTGACCGTGTCATCGGCCCCTTGCAGATCGACGAGGAAATCGAGATTGCCATCAGCGTAATTGAGGATCGGCAAATAGATGAAGCCTGTCGCATCATCGCGGCAGAGCATGTCATAGGCATATTCCTGCGGTGATACTCCGGCCGCTGCCGCTCGCTGCGCCAGGCTCGCATCGGATTGCGGTTCGTAATCGAAATCCTCGTCCATTTCGAACTGCATGGTCCAGCCCATGGTGATGGCCATGACCAGTTGCCCCAGATCGGGTGGCGCGGTGGTGAAATCATTCGCTTCGGCCAGCAGCTGCGCCTTGAACGCAGGATCAAGCAATCTGGCCTTCTGTTCGGCCCATGGCAGATCCTCGATGGCCAGCCAGCTTGGCCGGAAGCGGAAGGGGTGGACGGTTCCCTGCCACGCCATGATGATGCCATTTCCGCGCAAAGCGATCTGCGCGACGATATTGGCACCATTGTCGTTCTCGGCCCGCATGGTCGCAATCTGTTCGTCGAGCGGCAATTCCTTGGCGATGGATTGCAGGGCGGCAAAGGTCACCGGCATGCCGGTTTCGCGCGAGAGCTGGCCCATCCATTCAAATTCATTCCATTCCCGCCGCAGGTCAGAGGCGATTTCGAACACGCCAAAGCCTGCCCTTGCCATGGCGCGGCCAATCTCGACCAGTTCATGCGCCGTGGCGGTGGTGCCGGGCACAGGCTCGCCATCGACCGATTTGTGAATGACCGTGCGCGAGGTGGAAAATCCCAGCGCTCCCGCCTGCACCGCTTCGCCCACAATGCGGCCCATCTCGGCAATGTCTTCATCAGTGGGGACAGCGCCGGGCTGTTCCCGTTCGCGAAGCACATAGGCGCGCACTGCGCCATGGGGCACATGGGTGCCCAGATCGATGGTGCGCGGGAGTTTCTCCAGCGAATCGAGATATTCGGGGAAGGTTTCCCAATCCCATGTCATGCCTTCGGCCAGCGCCGTGCCGGGAATATCCTCCACCCCTTCCATTAGCCCGATCAGCCATTCGTGCCGGTCGGGTAGGGCAGGCGCAAAGCCGACCCCGCAATTGCCCATGATGGCGGTGGTCACGCCATGCCAGCTGGATGGCGCCATTTCCTGATCCCAGGTTGCCTGCCCATCATAATGCGTATGCACATCGACAAAGCCGGGGATGACCAGCAGGCCAGCCGCGTCGACTTCTTCCGCAGCATCACCGTCGATCTGGCCGACTTCGGCAATCACCCCGTCCCGGATCGCGACATCGCCGGTGAAGGGCGCGGTGCCGGTCCCATCAACAATGGTGCCGCCCCGGATGATCATGTCGAACTGGGCCATGGAGTTCTCCTCTCTCTCGGGGAGAATTGGTCTCACATCGCAACCGAGTTGTCCAGTTAAGTGAGGCCGGTTAGGCTGCCTTCCTCGCCTTCAGCACGATCCCGCTCAGCCCCTTGGTCAGCTGGAACAAGCCATTGAGGCGGCTTTGCGGATCGTTCCACGGGCGGTCGATCACCAGCTTCATGTCGGGGCGCAGGCGCGCGGTGCCTTTCAGCCGCTCGACATAGGCGAGCAGGCCCATGGGTTCGGGGAACTCATCCTTGTGGAAGGTAATCAGCGTGCCGCGCGCACCCACGTCGATCTTGGCGATATGTGCGGTGATGGCCTGATGCTTGATCTCGATGAGCTTGACGAGGTTGGCGGTGGCGTCGGGCAGGGGGCCGAAACGGTCGATCATTTCAGCAGCCAATGCCTCGATCTCCGCCTTGTCGCGTGCATCGTTCAAGCGGCGATAGAGCGCCATGCGCACGGCCAGATCGGGCACGTAATCGTCGGGAATCATGATCGGTGCATCGACAGTGATCTGCGGGGAAAGGCCAGTCGTATCTTCCTTCAGCCCCATTTCGCCTGCCTTGGCCGCCATGATCGCTTCTTCCAGCATGGACTGGTAGAGTTCGAAACCGACTTCGCGAATATGGCCGCTCTGTTCGTCACCCAGCAGATTGCCCGCGCCGCGAATATCGAGATCGTGGCTCGCCAGCTGGAAGCCGGCGCCGAGCCCTTCCAGATCGCCCAGCACTTTCAGGCGCTTTTCCGCCACTTCGCTCAGTTGCTGGTCTTTCGGATGGGTGAGATAGGCATAGGCGCGCAGCTTTGCCCGGCCCACGCGCCCGCGCAGCTGGTAAAGCTGGGCAAGGCCAAAGCGGTCTGCGCGGTGGATGATGATCGTGTTGGCGCTGGGAATATCCAGCCCGCTTTCCACGATGGTGGTGGAAAGCAGCACTTCGTATTTCTTCTCGTAGAAGGCGGCCATGCGCTCTTCCACTTCGCCCGGCGACATCTGGCCGTGGGCGGAGATATATTTCACTTCCGGCACATGTTCGTGCAGCCAGTCTTCCACCTGCGCCATGTCGGCAATGCGGGGCACGACGATAAAGCTCTGCCCGCCGCGATGATGTTCGCGCAGCAAGGCTTCGCGCATCACCATATCGTCCCATTCCATCACATAGGTACGCACCGCCAGACGATCGACCGGCGGGGTCTGGATGGTGGAAAGCTCGCGCAGGCCAGACATCGCCATCTGCAACGTGCGCGGGATCGGCGTGGCGGTGAGGGTGAGCATATGCACATCGGTGCGCAATTGCTTGAGCCTCTCCTTGTGGTTCACGCCAAAGCGCTGTTCCTCGTCCACGATCACCAGCCCGAGATCGCGGAATTTGGTGTTCTTTGACAGGATCGCGTGGGTGCCAATGACAATGTCGATGTCGCCGGATTCCAGCCCTTCGCGGGTCGCCTTCATCTCCTTGTCCGACACAAGCCGTGAAAGCCGCCCGACATTGAGCGGGAAGCCGGCGAAGCGGGCGGTGAAATTCTCGAAATGCTGGCGCGCGAGCAAAGTGGTGGGGGCAACCACGGCGACTTGCTTGCCGCCCATCGCAGCGACGAAGGCAGCGCGCAGCGCCACTTCGGTCTTGCCGAAGCCGACATCGCCGCA
>JAGREF010000378.1 GCA_020446665.1 Sphingomonadaceae bacterium | reverse complement strand
ACATGGCCATGCGCCAGCTCGGCGGCAGCTGCCTTATCCTCGATTCGGGCACCAGCCAGCTTGGCCGTGGGGAAAGCATCGCCGACACGGCTCGTGTCCTGAGCCGTATGGCCGATGCGATCATGATCCGTACCGATGATCATGCGAAGATCGAGGAAATGGCACGCCATGCAACTGTGCCTGTCATTAATGGCCTGACTGACCGATCACATCCCTGCCAGATTGTCGCTGACCTGCTGACGGTGATTGAACACGGAAAAGCGCTTCCGGGTCTGGAAGTCGCCTGGCTGGGCGATGGGAACAATGTCCTGCATTCCATCCTTGAAGCTGCCGCGCTGATGAAATTCAATGTCCGGGTTGGTGTGCCCTCTGGCTATGAGCCAGAGGCGGAATTCCTTGATCTAGCGCGCTCGGCCGGTGTGCAGGTTACGCTAACGCAGGATGCTGCAGAAGCCGCGAGGGGCGCGGATGTCGTGGTGACCGACACCTGGATATCCATGGGGCAGGCTCATGCCGAAGAAAAGCTGGCAGCGATGGAGCCCTATCGCGTTGACGAAGCCCTGATGGCACAGGCCAGCGATGATGCGATCTTCCTGCACTGCTTGCCTGCGCATGTCGGAGATGAAGTCAGTGAAGCAGTGTTTGAAGGGCCGCAATCCGTGGTTTTCGACGAAGCAGAAAACCGGATCCATGCACAGAAATCCGTACTGCTTTGGTGCCTGGGGAAGCTGAGTTGAAGATGGCGCAGGGCAGGAGGGACTTTCTTTCCTGATGACCAGCCCCATATTTCGCACATGACCGAGCAAACTGAAACCTTCGTTGACCAGGTATTGTCGTTCACACTGCCGACCCGCCATGCGCGGGGGCGGGTGGTGCGGCTCGATCCCGTACTGGGCGAAGTTCTGGCGTCGCATGACTATCCTGCGGCCATTCAGCATTTGCTCTCGGAAGCTCTGGTGCTGGCCGCTCTGATTGGCAGTTTGCTGAAAGAGTCCGGTGACCAATTGACCATGCAGGCCCAGACCGAAGGGGGCGTGGTCAGCTTGCTGGTATGCGACTATCGGCAAGGCGAGCTGCGTGGTTATGTCGATTTTGATCGCGACCGTCTGGCTGCCCTTGGCGCCAACCCTTCGCTTTATGCGCTTTTCGGCAAGGGATATCTGGCCATTACTTTTGACATGGTGCGGGGCAAGGGGCGCTATCAGGGTATTGTCCCGCTCGAAGGGGCTTCGCTGGCTGAGGCCTGCCAGGTCTATTTCACGCAGTCAGAACAGCTGCCAACCCTGATTCGCACGGCCGTGCGGGTGAATGGCGGCAGTGGCGAGGCGGCAGGCTTTCTGGTGCAACATTTGCCCGATGGCGAAGAAGGCCGGGAGCGTCTGCATGTTCGGATGGATCACCCGGAATGGGAACATGTCGCGGTGATGGCGGGTTCAATTCGGCATGAAGAATTGCTCGATGCCAATCTCTCCATGGAGAGCCTTGTTTGGCGGCTGTTCCATGAGGAAGACGAGGTTCGCGTACAAGCCGGGGAAATGCTTCGGCGTGGCTGCCGCTGTTCAAACAACCATTTTGAGCAGGTCTTGCAAAGATTTCCCGAGGAAGATCGCAAGGATATGCGAGATGAAGACGGGATGATCCCCGTGGATTGCGCTTTCTGTTCCCGGATTTTTCGAATTGCGATGTGAACGGTTCATCGCTTGTAAACACCATTTTGCCGTATAAGAGTTTGTGAGCAAAAATATCACCCTGGTCGCTGTCTGGAGTATTTGAAATGACACGCATCGCTTTGAAAGCCGTGCGGACGACCTTGGCGTTGGCCGCATTCCCGCTGACCCTGTTTCTGGTTCCTGCCGCTGCGCAGGCGCCGGGGCTGGCCATGCTGGATTCGCTGCAGTCCGGCGAATGGGAACTTCGTTTCCGTGATAGCGCCACTTCCCGCCGGATTTGTGTGCGTGATGGGCGGGAACTGATTCAGATTCGCCACAATGATAGCGGTTGCAGCCGCTATGTAGTGGAAGATGGCAGTAGCGAAGTTACGGTTCAGTACACTTGCCGCGGCAATGGCTATGGGCGGACCAATATTCGGCGTGAGACGGCCCGTCTGGTCCAGATTGAGAGTCAGGGAATCGTCGACGGCCTGCCATTCCAGTTTACTGCTGAAGGCCGGCGGATTGGCCCTTGCAAATAGAAGATCATGCCTGAAGCGGCATTGCGCTCTGTGCCGTGAGCGCTTAGCGCGCAGATCATGAAGACAATGACAGGGAAGAAAGCGGTAATCCTGCTCTCAGGTGGCCTCGATTCGATGGTTACCGCCGGTCTGGCACGCGAAGCGGGTTTTGACCTGCTTGCTTTGACGATTGACTATAATCAGCGCCATCGCCGTGAACTGGAAGCTGCGCGGGACATTGCAGATCGGCTGGGTGTTGTCCGGCATGTCGTCCTGCCGCTGGACCTCCGGCAATTCGGAGGCTCTGCCCTGACTGATGATATCGCTGTGCCCAAGGATGGTGTGGGCGAAGGGATTCCTGTCACCTATGTGCCTGCCCGCAACCTCGTTTTCCTCGCCCTGACCACTGCTTTTGCAGAGGCCGAGGGGGCCAGCGACATCTTTATCGGCGTGAATGCGCTTGATTACTCCGGCTATCCTGACTGCCGGCCGGAATTCATCGCCAGCTTTACTGAGACAGCACGTCTGGCGACAAAGGCGGGCATTGGGGGCGATAGCTTTATCATCCACGCACCCCTGCAGCTTATGAGCAAAGCGGATATTGCGCGGGAAGCGGATCGATTGGGGCTTGATCCTGCCTGGAGCTGGTCCTGCTATGACCCCATGCCGGATGGCTCAGCCTGCGGCCAGTGCGATAGCTGCCGTTTGCGGCGCAAGGGGTTCGCCGAGGCGGGCCTGGTTGACCGTACTCCTTACGCCACTTGAAACGAGCGCCACCGCTGCGCACCGCGAGCCTGTGACACCGGCCTGCCGTAGCTTTCAATAAGCGCGGGTCACAAAAAAGGGGCCGGATTGCTCCGGCCCCTCTCTAAGTAGTCGCTGGTGTAGCGATTACATGCCCGAACCCGGACC
>JAGREF010000377.1 GCA_020446665.1 Sphingomonadaceae bacterium | reverse complement strand
CGTCGATATTGTCGATGCTCTTGCGATAGGATGCAAGCACAGGGTCGGGGGCGGTATCACGCATGGCGTCGGTCTCTTTTTGCGACGGTGCCGGTCGCGGCTGGGGCTGGAAGGGTTGGCTGGCCATATGAGTCGGCGCTTACCACCACAAGGCAGCTAATTCCAACCTTGCCAATCGCCAGCCACACGCGCATGGGAGCGGCCATGAGCGCCGACATCGTCCCTCTCCCGCGCAGGCAGCCGGAAGAACCGGCCAGCCTTGACCCCATCCTGTCGCTGACAGCGCCGGGGATGAACGCAGTGAATGCTGTGATCCTCGACCGGATGCAGAGCGAAATTCCCCTGATTCCCGCGCTTGCAGGGCATCTGATTGCCGGCGGCGGAAAACGCTTGCGCCCGATGCTGACTTTGGCCGGGGCGGAACTGGTCGGCTATCAGGGCACGCGCCATCACAAGCTCGCCGCAGCCGTGGAATTCATTCACACCGCAACGCTTTTGCATGATGACGTGGTGGACGGCAGCGAGATGCGCCGGGGCAAGGCCGCTGCGAACATCATTTTCGGCAATCCGGCAACAGTGCTGGTGGGCGATTTCCTGTTCAGCCGCAGCTTTGAACTGATGACTGAGGATGGCAGCCTGAAAGTGCTGAAAATCCTCTCCAGCGCGAGTGCGATCATCGCTGAGGGCGAAGTTGATCAGCTGACCGCGCAGCGCAAGATTGAAACCAGCGAAGAACGCTATCTCAACATCATCAGCGCCAAGACGGCCGCTCTGTTCGCCGCTGCCAGCCGCATCGCTGCCGTGGTGGCGGAATGCAACGAGGAAAAGGAAGAGGCGCTGGACGCCTATGGCCGCAATCTGGGCGTGGCCTTCCAACTGGTCGATGATGCGCTGGATTACGATTCCAACGCAGCCGAAATGGGCAAGGACCAGGGCGACGATTTCCGCGAAGGAAAGATGACCCTGCCAGTGATCCTCGCCTATGCCCGCGGCGACGAGGACGAGCGCGCTTTCTGGAAGGCTGCCATCGGCGGGCACCGGACATCGGACGAAGACCTCGCCCATGCGATCGAGCTGATCCGCCGCCATGGGACAGTCGATGCCACGCGAGAGCGCGCACGGATGTTCGCGCAGCGCGCAATCGATGCGATTGCGATCTTCCCCGACGGCAAGGCGCGGCAGGCCATGGCCGAAGCCGCCCGCTTCGCGGTGGCGCGGGGCTATTAACGCGCGTCATCCCAGCGAAAGCTGGGACCGCTATTCACCAGCTCCGTTCGCGCTGAGCTTGTCGAAGCGCTGCACTTTTCTTAGGCGCTGCGCTGGAAGGAAAAGCGGTGCTTCGACAAGCTCAGCACGAACGGGGTAGATAGTGTGGCACAAAACCTCCCCATCCATGCAGTCCTTCCAGACCTGCTCCGCGCCCTGCACGCCAGCACCGGGGCAGTGCTGGTCGCGCCGCCGGGGGCAGGCAAGACCACCGCCGTTGCACCCGCGCTGATTGGTGAGGAATGGTGCAGCGGGCAGGTGATCATTACCTCACCACGCCGGGTGGCTGCGCGGGCGGCGGCTGAGCGCATGGCGGAATTGCTGGGGGAGAAACCGGGCGAGACCGTGGGCTACCTCACCCGGATGGACAGCAGGCAGGGGCCGAAAACGCGCATCCTGGTGGTAACAGAGGCGATCTTCGTCAATCGCATCGTGCAGGACCCCGAGTTGACGGGCGTCTCCGCCGTGCTGTTCGACGAAGCGCATGAGCGGCATCTCGACAGCGATCTGGGCCTTGCGCTGGCGCTGGAAAGCCGCGCGGTGCTGCGCGAGGATCTGCGGCTGGTGGTGATGAGCGCCACCATCGACGGCGCGCGCTTTGCCGCGCTGCTGGGGGAGCAGACCCCCGTGGTGGAAAGCGAAGGCAAGGCTTTTCCGCTGGAAATCAAATGGCTGGGTGCTTCTCCTGACAAGCGGATCGAAGATGCCATGGCTTCTGCCGTGCTCACGGCATGGCGCGAAGAGCAAGGCGATATTCTCGCTTTCCTGCCCGGTGTGGGCGAGATCGAGCGGACCCGCGAGCGGCTGGAAGCAAAGCTGCCCGATGCGCTGGTGCTGCCACTGCATGGGCAGGTCGATCCGGCCGGGCAAAGGGCGACGATCAGACGCGATCCGCAGGGCAGACGTCGCATTGTGCTGGCCACGGCGATCGCGGAAACCTCGCTCACCATTCCCGATGTGCGGGTGGTGG
>JAGREF010000376.1 GCA_020446665.1 Sphingomonadaceae bacterium | reverse complement strand
CCCGTCAGCCACCACCATGGTCAGCGCGCCGATCCCGGCGCCCATGGGGATCGCATTTTCGGCAGCATTATGCTCGACCACGCCAACACAGATCGCATCAATATCGCTCGCGGTGGATTTGGAATGCGGCCACAGATGCAACGCGGCAAAGGCGAGCAGGCCGGTGCCAGTGCCGATATCGGCGACATTGCGGGCGATCACCCCTTGCGCCTTCATATGGGTCAGCATGGCAAGGCAGCCCGCGGTGGTTTCATGCTGGCCGGTGCCAAAGGCCTGGCTCGCCGGAATCACGAAGCTGCAAATGCCCGGCGCGTCGCTGGGCGGGTAATCGGGCGTGTGGATATGGAAACAGCCCGCCTGAATTGGCTCCACCCCTTGCTGGCTCAGCACCAGCCAGTCTTCATCGGGCAATTTCTCGGCCGTCAGCTCTGGCGCCCCGCCTTCAAACAGTGCGGCCACCATCGCCCGGTCCGCCTTGGTCGGCTTGCGCGGGAAATAGGCGTCCAGCCGCCAGTCATCCGGGCGGTCATCAGCCAGTTCAAAGCCGGTCAGGACGACTTCGAAATCCCAGTCCACCGCATCTTCCTGCGCCACCAGCGCCGCACGGATCGTCTGCTTGTCGCCAAAGGCGGTGAGTTTCCAGCTGGTCATTTGCGCTCTTTTGCTAACCGTTTGTCGAGCCGCTTGCCGATGGATTTTGCATAGGCCTTGCACCCATCGGAGCTGCGCAATCCCTGTTTTGAGAGCATCCGCTTGCGCATGTCGCTGGCGGATGGATGCGGGGTCAGCACGATATCGCATTCCAGCGATCCAAGCTTTGCGAGGCCCGCGCGATAGGCGGCGAGATAGTCCGGATGATCGGAGAAGCGATAATCATCGCGGCTGACGGGGCTGAGACTGTCGGCATAGACAATGGTCGCGCAATCATCCCCGTCGCAGCTTTGCCAGCTCCAGCTCATGGCTCCGGGGGTGTGGCCGGGCGTGGCAATGGCTTGCAGATCAATCCCGAACATGCTGGCCGCTTCCCCATCGCGCACGGAACGCACGCTGGCCACCGGGGCCATGGGAGGATGCATACCTGCTTGCGGGTCTCGCGGGTCGGCCTCGCCCGAGCGGATCACCGCAGAGGCACCCCATCCGGCATAGACGGTTGCCCCTGATAATTGCTGCATCCGCGCCATTCCGCCCACATGATCGAAATGATCATGGCTGACAAAGAGCGCCTTCACATCGCTGATCGAATAGCCGAGCGCGGCGATATTGGCTGTGACGACTTCCGAGCCTGCCTCGGTCCCGCTGTCAAACAGCAGCAGCCCGCCATCTCCCACCACCAGAATGGCCGCTATGCCGCATGTGCCGACATAATAGCTGTTGCCATGGATGCGATAGGGCGGAGCGGGTTTGTCCCATTCATCCCAATCCGTGCAGGCAGCCGCCCAGGCCGCCTGATCGGCCGCAGGGGATTGCGCGTCGCCGGGCGACGGGGACGCTGCAATTCCGGCGGCTGCGGCCAGCGCGGCCATGAAAGATTTGAACTTAGCGGACATAGCTCGCCCCATTGGCATCGAGCACCGCCCCTGTCATGCTTTCCGGAGCATCGAGCGCACAGAAAACCGCAATGCTGGCGATTTCTTCGGGCGTGGCGACCCGGCCCAGCGGGATATCGGCCAGCAATCCCGGTCCGCCACGGCTGGCAAGATAGTCTCCGGCCATGTCGGTATCGGTAAAGCCGGGGCAGATGCAGTAACTGAGGATTCCTTCGCGGGCATAATGGCGCGCAATCGTCTTGTGCAGGGCCACCATGCCGCCCTTGGCCGCTGCATAATGCCAGTGTTCCGGCGAATCACCGCGATAGGCGGCGCGGCTGGCAATATGGACGATTCGCCCCGAAATGCCCGTCTCTTGCCAGTGGCGCACGGCAAAGCGGCTGAGCTGGGCCGCGGAGGTGAGATTGATCCGAAGCGATTCTTCCCACGCGTCGAGCCATTCAATATCCGACGAATCGAGCGGGGAGGCAGAGAAGAGTCCGGCATTGTTGACCAGCACGTCGATCCGCCCGCCTGCCTGGTCCAGCGCCTGTTCCCACAGGAATTGCGGGGCGACCGGCTCACGGAAATCTGCGCCTACTTGCCCCTCTGGCCCCGGATGGCTGGCATGGCGGATGACTTTCGCCCCGCGCACTGCCAGCAATTCCGCGATTGAGAGGCCAATTCCGCGGCTTGCGCCGGTCACAAGGATATTTTTCGCGTCCATGGAGTTAGGGATAGGCGGATGAGGCAACAGCGCCAAGGCCCAGTAACATGGTGCTTGGCCTCTTGGCTGGCTTGCCACGCCGCGTCATTTCGCTAAGGGGTGGCTACAGATCCCGGCGCCGGGGGGCGGCGCACAGATTGATCCGGAAGAGTCCAACATGGCCAACCGACCACTCTCACCGCATTTGCAAATCTGGAAATGGGGCCCGCATATGCTGGTGTCCATTCTCCACCGCGTGACCGGCGACGGCATGGCGCTGGTCGGGCTGGGGGTTCTGCTGTGGTGGCTGGGTGCCATGGCCAGCGGGCCGGAAGCCTATAAGGACTTTCAGGCGCTGGCGACTTCGCCGCTGGGCTGGGTTGTGCTGGTGGGCCTCAGTTGGGCCTTCTTCACGCATATGATGTCGGGCCTGCGCCACTTCGTGCTGGATATCGGGGCCGGGTTCGAACTGGACACGAACCGCCTCTGGTCCATCGTCAGCCCAATTCTGGGCATCCTGCTCACTGCCGGCTTCTGGGCCGCCATTCTTTATCTCTGAGGATTACGGACATGGGTAACGGAACCTCTCTCGGACGCGTGCGCGGGCTCGGCTCTGCGCATCATGGCGCGCATCACTGGCTGGTGCAGCGCTTCACCGCCATCGGCAATCTGGTGCTGATGCTGTTTCTGGCAGTATCCTTCATCCTGCTGCCCGACTTTGAATTTGGCACAGTCACCGCCTATTTCTCCAAGCCGGTCCCGGCGATGGCGATGATCCTGCTGATCGTCAGCACGTTCTGGCATGCGCGCCTTGGCCTGCAGGTGCTGGCTGAAGACTATGTGCAGGGCGCGGGCAACAAGTTTGCCGTGCTGACTCTGCTTAACCTTGCAACGATTGGCGGCGGCGCCTTTGGCATTTTCTGCATTGTCCGCCTCGCCCTGGGAGGAGCCGCCTGATGGCCTCTGAGAACTCCACGCAGTCTGCTTACACAATCATCGACCACACCTATGACGTGGTGGTTGTCGGGGCCGGCGGGTCTGGCCTGCGCGCCACGATGGGCTCTGCCGAAGCCGGGCTGAAGACCGCCAATATCTCCAAGGTTTTCCCCACACGCAGCCACACAGTGGCGGCGCAGGGCGGCATCGCCGCTTCGCTGAAGAACAACACGCCGGACCATTGGCAGTGGCATATGTATGACACTGTGAAAGGGTCTGACTGGCTGGGTGATCAGGACGCGATTGAATATCTGGTGCGCGAAGCGCCCGAGGCGATCCTTGAGCTGGAACATGCCGGCATGCCCTTCAGCCGCAATGAAGACGGCACGATCTATCAGCGCCCCTTTGGCGGCCATATGCAGAATATGGGTGAAGGCCCCCCGGTGCAGCGCACTTGCGCGGCGGCTGACCGTACCGGCCATGCGATGCTGCATACGCTCTATCAGCAGAGCCTGAAATATGACGCGGATTTCTTCATCGAATATTTCGCGCTCGACCTGATCATGAAGGACGGCAAATGCGTTGGCGTGATCGCCATGTGCCTTGATGACGGGACGATCCACCGCTTCCGCAGCCATGCCGTGGTGCTGGCCACGGGCGGCTATGGCCGCAGCTATTTCACCTGCACCAGCGCCCATACCTGCACCGGCGATGGCGGCGGCATGGTGGCGCGCGC
>JAGREF010000375.1 GCA_020446665.1 Sphingomonadaceae bacterium | reverse complement strand
GCTCTATGCGTGGCTTTCGGATGCGCAGGTTGACCTTGAAACCATGGGGGTCTTCTCGCTGATAGGGCTGGCCTATGCCTTCAAGTTCCTGTGGTCTCCCGCGCTTGACCGGGTGAACCTGCCGCTGCTTCGGCGGCTGGGCAAACGCAAACAGTGGATCGTGACCGCGCAATTGCTGCTGGGCGGCATTCTGGTGGTGCTGTCCATGCTTAACCCGGTGAGCGCGTTGGGCTGGTTCTCGCTGCTGGCGGGGCTGGGGGCCTTTGCCAGCGCGACGCAGGATGTGGTGATCGACGCATGGCGCGTGGATGTGGCGGATGAAGTCGCAACCATCGATATACTCTCTACCGTCTATCAGATGGGCTATCGCGTGGCCGCGCTGGTGGGCGGGGCGCTGGCGCTGTTCATGGCGGAACGGATGGGCTGGCCCGCCGTCTATTTCAGCATGGGTGCGGCGATGCTGGTGGTCGGCATTGCAGGGCTGTTTGCCCCTGATGCCGATGCCTCTGCGCTGGCAAAGGAAGCAGCAGACGATCACGGCCTGCGTGAGGCGGGCCAGATCAACCCGAAAGTGCGCACGGCGGCGCTGGCAGCGGTGGGCGTCTTGTGGGGCTGGGCGCTGGTGAGCGTGGGCGTGTTCATGGTCCGCTCGCTGGCTTCCGATCCGGATGCCCGCCCGGATTCGGTTGCTTTCATTTCCGTCATGGGCCCGCTGGTCGTGATCGCCACGGTAGTGATTCCTGCGCTGATCGCCGCATGGCTGGTCTATCAGCAAAAGCATGGGCGGCATTTGCTCGCTGAGGCGACACCAGCCCAGACAGGTACAGACCGGATCATCGACCATCTCTATCGCGCGCTGGTGCTGCCGTTGACGGATTTTGTCGGGCGCATGGGCTGGGCGCTGCTGATCATCTTCCCGCTGGTGCTGAGCTATCGCATTACTGACAGTATCTGGGGCACGTTTGCCTATCCGTTCTATCTGGGCGAGTTGGGCTATTCGAAGGATGAGGTGGCCGTGGCTTCCAAATTCTTCGGGGTCGGCGCGCTGATGGGCGGGCTTGCGCTGGGCGGCTATCTGCTGACCGCGCTGGGGCGCATGTCCACTTTGACGCTGGGTGCGTTGCTCGCTGCGCTGACCAATCTGCTCTACGCCGATCTCGCGCTGGGCGGGCACACGATGCAGGCGGTGAGCGACACGGTCGGCTTCACCTGGCTGGTGACCCATATGGGCGGCGATCCGGGGCTTGCGAAGCTGATGATGGCAATTCTGGGCGAGAATCTGGCAGTCGGCATCGCCGGTGCGGCCTTCGTGGCCTATCTCTCCTCGATCGTGTCCAAGGGCTATAGCGCGGTGCAATATGCGCTGCTTTCCTCGCTCACCATGCTGGTCGGCACGCTTGGGCGCGGGGCGCTGGGCAAGCTGATCGAGGTAGACGGCTATTACCCGGTCTTCATCTTCACCACGCTGCTGGGCTTTGTCGCCGTGGCTCTGTGCATTGTGGAATGGATCCGCATATCGCGGCAGGGCAAGGCATCGGGGATGGTGGCGCCCGATCCGGCCTCCGGCTAGTCCGGAAACTCCTCATTCGCGCGCAGCACTGGCCCGGCAAGATAGAGCGAGCCGATCACCAGCACTTTTGGCGCGGCGTCGGTGATGCGGGCAAATGCCTGCTCCACCGTTTCATTGGCGGTCGCCTCCAGCCCCATGCCCGCAGCAATCGCGGCCAGCTCTTCAGGCGGGCGCGATTGGTAGCTGGGGACGGGCACAGCGTGAATGCGGCATGGCAGGCGGGCAAGTTCACTGAGCACGCCTTCGGCATCCTTGGTGGAAAGCAAGCCGAAGACGACCTCCAGAATGTCCCCCTGCGCCAGCGTGCCGGAAAGATGCTCCACCACCACTTTCATCGCGGCGACATTATGCGCCCCGTCCAGCCAGACCTGCGCATTTTCGGGCAGCAGCCCGGTGAGTGGCCCTGCTGACAGACGCTGCAGGCGGGCTGGCCATTTCGCGCCGGTCATCGCGGCAGCCAGCGCCTCTTGTGAAACCTCCATGGTTTGCTGATGCCGCAACATGGCCAGCGCCAGACCGGCATTGGTCGCCTGATGCGCGCCGGGAAGCGAGGGCAGGGGCAATGTCAGCGCGCCATGCCTATCCCGATAGAACAGCTGGTCCGCGTCAAACCCGGCATCCCAATCGCGCCCTTGCAGGAAGACCGGGGCATCCCGCTCCTCTGCCACGCGCAGAATGGCGGCCTGTGCGTCAGGTGCCTGAGCCACAACGCAAAGCAGCACGCCGGGCTTGGCAATGCCGGCCTTTTCCGCAGCAATTTCAGCCAATGTCTCGCCAAGGAATTCCTGGTGATCAATGTCCACCCTTGCAATCCCGCAGACGGCAGGTTGCGCAACCACATTGGTCGCATCCAGCCGCCCGCCAAGCCCGACTTCGAGCAGGCAGGCATCGGCAGGGTGGCGGCCGAAACCAAGCAGCGCGGCGGCGGTGGTGGCTTCGAAAAAGGTCGTCCCTTCCGGCCCGATGGCATCGAGCGTGTCGGACAGCAATTGTGCCAGTTCCGTGTCGCTGACCAGCACATTGGCCAGCCGGATACGCTCATTGAGCCGCACGAGATGCGGGCTGGTGAAGGCGTGGACACTCAGCCCCTGCGCCTGCAAGGCAGCGCGCAAATAGGCGATGGTAGAGCCTTTGCCGTTGGTCCCTGCGACATGGAAAACCGGCGGCAGGGCGCGCTCAGGATGGCCTAGCCGCGCCAGCAAATACGCCAGCCGTTCATGGCCGAGCATGTCCTTGCCCGCTGCCATACCCTCCAGCCGGTCAAGCTGTGCCTGCACCCCTGCGGATTCGGATACGGCCTTGTCAGCCATGGACTGCCGACTCCTCGGCCTGGTTATGCCGCCTTGCGCGGGGCGAGATAGTCCAGCAGCGTTGCCAGCGTATCGCGCATCTTGTGGCGGTGGACGACCATGTCGACCATGCCGTGCTTGTGGAGATATTCCGCGCGCTGGAACCCTTCGGGCAATTGCTCGCGGATCGTATCCTGAATCACGCGCTGGCCGGCAAAGCCGATCAGGGCCCCCGGTTCGGCCACATGCACATCGCCCAGCATGGCATAGGATGCAGTGACACCGCCCGTCGTCGGGTCTGTCAGCAGCACGATGAAGGGCAGGCCAGCCTCTTTCAGGCGGCGGGTCATCACGGTCGCCTTTGGCATTTGCATCAGCGAGAGAATGCCTTCCT
>JAGREF010000374.1 GCA_020446665.1 Sphingomonadaceae bacterium | reverse complement strand
TCCAGCTGAGCTACGGGTGCATCGTTTCAGGTCGCGGCGCTTAGCAAAGGGTTGCGCGCCGTGCCAGCCAATTGTTTGCATGGTCAGGCCTGGGCGGTGTCTATTAGCGATTTGGCAAGCTGGCTGCGCTAGGGACACCGCATGAACGCCATGCAATCCCCTTCCGGCCAAACCGCTGAACCGCAGCGCCTGCGCAGCAGTGTGGCGAGCAGCCAGATGAGCGTCCAATGGGCCGCGCTGCAGGATGCAGCCGCTGCGGTCGCTGCTATTGCCGGGCTGGCCGCCGAAAAGACCTCGCCTCATATTCGCAACTTCCCCGCGCTGATCCGCGATGCCGGTGGCTGGCGGCTGGAGCTGGCAGAGCGCGGCATTGCCGATCTTTCCGCTATGATGCAGCCGGGCCTGACAGCCTTGCTGGCGGTCAATGCACGCGGGCAGAATGCCACTGCTCCGGCGCTGACTTTGTGGCGTGAATTTCATGCTACGCGGCAAGCGATCCTGGCACTGGTGCCGGAAAGCGGCAATCTCGGCCCGCGCCGCAGCGCCTGAGCGGCACCAGGCCTGTTCACCGCAAAACGGCTTGACGAAGTTCCTGCTATGTTCCAGTCAGGGGCATGGCCAGTGACATGCTCGACCCGCTCGTAACCAGCCCGCCGGCATCAGCAATCGATGCGCTCGCCGTCGCGCGCGGTATTGGGCGGCTATTTGCCCGAAATGATATCTGGTGCCTGCCTGAAATGCCCCTGCGCGGCGGCCGTCGTGCCGATCTGATGGGGGTCGATGCCAAAGGCAAGGTGGTGATCGTCGAGATCAAGGTCAGCCGCGCCGATTTGCTGAGTGACAGCAAGTGGCAGGATTATCTTGACCATTGCGACCGCTTCTATTGGGGTCTGCACCCCGAACTGGACAGGTCGGTTCTCGACAGCCCTGCATTCCTGCCCGATCAATGCGGTGTGATCGTGGCGGATGGCTATGACGCAGAAATTCTCCGACCCGCCCCGACCCAGCCGCTGGCTGCAGCCCGGCGCAAGGCGGAAGTGGAGCGGCTGGCCCGGGCTGCCTTGCGGCGGCTGGCGCTGGGCAATGACCGTGAGGGCCTGCTTCCACGTATGGGGACATAGGCAAAGGCGGCGCTTGTCGCAGGCCCTGTCGCTGCGCCATAAGGCCGGGCAATGACGCTGGCGATTATCCTTTCGGCTCTGGCCATGACCGCGATCGTAGCGATCCGCTATGTGCTGACCAGCGGGATCTTTGCCTGGGCCACGCAGCGGGTCAGGCCCGGCCTCTATGCTTTGCTCCGCCCGCAAATAAGGATGGAGATCGGCTGGTCGCTTGCCTCTGCTGCCATTTACGGCATTCCCGCCGGGATCATCGCCTGGGGCTGGCAGCAACGCGGCTGGACGCAAATCTATACGAACTGGAGCGATTATCCGCTGTGGTATGCGCCGCTGTCGCTGCTGATCTATCTCTTGCTGCATGATACGTGGTTTTACTGGACCCATCGCTGGATGCATGCCCCGCGCCTGTTCCGCATTGCCCATGCCGTGCACCATGCCAGCCGCCCGCCCACCGCCTGGG
>JAGREF010000029.1 GCA_020446665.1 Sphingomonadaceae bacterium | reverse complement strand
AGCAGAAGGGCAGGTCGAAATCGCCCACCGGGTGATAGGCGCCCGGGGTGCCGCCCACCTGCACCGCCTTGACCGGGCGGCCAGAGGCAGTGCCGCCGCCAATATCGTGAACCAGTTCGCCCAGCGTTATGCCGAAAGCGACCTCGTACAGGCCGCCATGGCGGATATTGCCGGCCAGCTGGATCGGCATGGTCCCCTTGGACCGATCGACGCCGAGGCTTTCATAGAGAGCCGCCCCGCCTTCGGACAGGATATGCGGCACGGCGGCCAGCGTCAGCACATTGTTCACCACGGTGGGGCAGCCAAACAGCCCCTGCAGCGCGGGCAGGGGCGGCTTGGCACGCACTTCGCCGCGCTTGCCCTCCAGAGAGTTCAGCAGGCTGGTTTCCTCGCCGCAGACATAGGCCCCGGCACCCACGCGCACTTCGATCTCGAACGGCGCGATGATGGAGGCGGCAAGGCGGCATGCGGCCTGCATCTTGGCGATGGCATCGGGATATTCGCTGCGCAGATAGACATAGCCCTTCTGCGCGCCCACCGCTTCGGCGGCGATGGCCATGCCTTCCACCAGCTGAAACGGGTCGCCTTCCATCAGCGCCCGGTCAGCAAAAGTGCCGCTGTCGCCCTCGTCAGCATTGCAGACGACATATTTGCGCGCGCCCTGTGCCCCGGCCACCGTTTTCCACTTGATGCCTGCGGGAAAGCCTGCGCCGCCACGCCCGCGCAAGCCGGACTGGATCAGCTCGTCCAGAATGGCCGCGCTGCCAATCTGGCGTGCCCGTTTCAAGCCTGCCCAGCCGCCGGTCGCTTCATAGTCTTCCATGCTCAGCGGACGGGTCTTGCCCGCGCGGGCAAAGGTCAGGCGCTGCTGGCCGGCGATGAAGGGATGTTCGGCGATGGTGCCAATCGACTTGTCGCTCGATTTGTCGAGTATCGAGTCGACATCTTCGAGTGTGGCTGGACCGAAGCCCATGCCCTCAATCTCCACCAGCGGTTCCAGCCAGTGCATGCCCCAGCTTGAGGTGCGCTCCACGCTCGCGCCAGCCTGTTCAAAGGCGGCTGCCAGTTCGTCGGCACCGCAGGCGCGGGCGAGAGCGTCGTCGGAAATGCGAACCAGTGTGCTCATGCCCGCTCGATCACTTTTGCCAGCGCTTTTTCATCCAGCCGTGCATGCAGCCGGTCACCCACACGCGCCGCGGGGCCAGCGCTACACAGGCCGAGGCAATAGACGGTCTTGAGCGCGACCCGGTCCCCGGCTGCGGCTTTCGCGCTGTCCATCAATGCCTCTACGCCCCGCGCCTTGCAGGTTTCCGCGCGGCAGATCTGAACTTGCGGGCGCGGATCGGCGGTGGGGGTGAAATCGTGATAGAAGCTGACTACGCCATGCACTTCCGCGCGGGTCAGGTTGAGCGCGGCAGCAATCGCCGCTTCGCTGTCTGCATCGACGCAGCCAAATTCTGCCTGCACATCATGCAGGATCGGCAACATCGGCCCTTCGCGCCCACTATGGTCAGCGCAGATTTCCGCAATGCGCGCTGCCTTGCTCATGCTTTCAGCCTCTCCGCATGCCATGCGACATGGTCCGCCATGAAGGTGGAGATGAAGTAATAGGAATGGTCATAGCCTTCCTGCATGCGGATAGTCGCGCTCATACCTGCGCTGGCCACGGCCTCTTCCAGCAGATGCGTTTTGAGCTGTTCTTCCAGGAAATTATCCGCTGTGCCCTGATCGACCAGCAGGTCAGACAGACGCGCGCCATCCTCGATCAGCGCGCAGGCGTCATAGTCACGCCATGCGGCCTTGTTCGCGCCGATATAACCGGTCAACGCCTTTTCGCCCCAGGGGCAGTTGAGCGGGCTGACAATCGGGGAGAAGGCGCTGGTGGAACGGAACCGGTCCGGATTGCGCAGCGCAATGGTCAGCGCGCCGTGCCCGCCCATCGAATGGCCGGTGATGCCCTGCCGCGCCATATCGACCGGGAAATTTGCCGCGATCAGATCGGGCAGTTCTTCCTCGATATAGCGGCGCATCTGGAAATGCTGGGCCCAGGGAGCTTGCGTCGCGTTGACATAGAAACCCGCGCCCTTGCCGAAATCATAGGCTTCATCGTCCGGCACATCATCGCCGCGCGGGCTGGTGTCAGGGGCGACGAAGATAATGCCATGTTCGGCGCAGGCCGCGCGGAACTCGCCCTTTTCCGTGACATTGGCATGGGTGCAGGTCAGGCCGGATAGATACCACAACACGGGCATGGTCGCATCAGCCGCGCAATCAGGAACGAAAACGGAGAAGGTCATCTCCGTTCCGGTGGCGCCCGACTGATGCTTGTAGACGCCTTGCGTGCCGCCATGGCTGCGATTGGTGCTGATGGTTTCCATAGTCATTCGTCTTCCAAAACAGGTATGTCCGCCACCAGTGGCGCGTGGCCCCAATGGCGCAGCAGAGCCAGCACATCCGCGCCGGACAGGCCCAGCGTGCCGGTGTTGCGCAGCGGATGGACATTGATCCGCTCCGCCGCAGCGAGCGAGGCATCGAGTACGATGGTGATCGACCCCGGCTCTGAATTGATCGCTGCCAGCGGAGTAACCGAACCCGGGGTGATCCCCAGCAGGCGCTGCATGTCCTCCGGCCTGCCGAAGCTTACACGTTTGCAGCCGATGGCTTCGGGCAGCGCCTTTAATTTCACCCGAGCCTCGGCCGGAACAGTAACCAGCCAGAACGCGCCGCCTGCATCCTTCAGGAACAGGTTTTTGGTATGCGCGCCGGGAATATCGGCGTCGATGCGGCGGCTTTCTGCAACTGTGAACACCGCTGCATGTTCATGCGCGGCAAAGGGGATCGCCAGATCGGCCAGATCAGCCAGCAGTCCCGCTTCGCCGCGCATCACACGATCTCACATGCGCTTTAGCGCGCAGAGCTTGTTGCCGTCCGGATCGCGCAGATAAGCGAGATAAAGATTGCCAAAGCCGCCTTCGCGGACGCCCGGCGGATCTTCGATCGCGGTGCCGCCATTGGCAACGCCGGCTGCATGCCAGGCATCTGCTTGTTCGGTGGTTTCCATCGCAAAGCCGATCGTGCCGCCATTGGCGTGGGTCGCAGGCTGGCCGTCAATCGGCGGGGTGACGATGAAAATGCCGCCATTATGCATGTAAACCAGACGGTTCTTGTCATCCATCACTGCCTCATTCCCGCCAATGGCAGTGAACAGTGCATCATAGAATTTCTTTGACCGCGGAATGTCGTTCGAACCGACCATATTATGACTGTACATGGGCTACTCTCCTCTTGCGCGTTGCGTCTCAGGCGTTGGCGTTAGGGGTGAAGGCGCAGATCTTGTGGCCCTCGGGATCGCGCAGGTAAGCGCCATACTGGCGATCCGGCGACTGTTCGCGCACGCCCGGGGCGCCTTCATCGGTTCCGCCATTGGCCAGGCCTGCAGCGTGGAAAGCATCGACCATGGCATAGTCCGTCGCCTTGAAGCCGAAAGTGAAGCCATTCATGCAGGTCGCATCTTCACCATTGGCCGGCGTGGCAACGATAAAGGTGCCGCTGGGGCTGGGGAAAGCGAAGCCATGCGGCAGGTCGATCACGGCTTCATGGCCGAGTGCAGCCATGACGGGGACGTAGAATTCCTTGGCCTTGGCAACGTCATTCGTGCCGACGAAAATGTGGTTGAACATCATCTCTGGTGGTTCCTTAAGTTAGAAAACTACGACGCTGCGGATGCTTTTGCCGGCATGCATCAGGTCGAACGCGGTGTTTATTTCTTCGAGGCCCATGACGTGGGTAATCATCGGGTCGATCTCGATCTTGCCCTGCATGTACATGTCCACGATCTTGGGCACATCGGTGCGGCCCTTCGCCCCGCCAAACGCGGTGCCGCGCCAGTTGCGCCCGGTCACCAGCTGGAACGGACGGGTAGCAATTTCTTTCCCGGCTTCGGCCACGCCAATGATGATACTGGTGCCCCAGCCGCGATGGCAGGCTTCCAGCGCAGTGCGCATCACTTCGGTATTGCCGGTGGCGTCGAAGGTGTAATCCGCCCCGCCATCGGTCATGGCGACGATCTTCGCCACCACGTCCTCGCGGCTCATGCCCTTGGAATTGAGGAATTCGGTCATGCCGAACTTGCGGCCCCATTCTTCGCGGTCAGCATTAATGTCCACACCGATGATCTTGTTGGCACCGGCAAGGCGCGCACCCTGGATCACGTTCAAACCGATCCCGCCGAGGCCGAACACCACGACATTGTCACCCACCTGCACCTTGGCGGTGTTGGTGACAGCGCCCACACCCGTGGTCACGCCGCAGCCGATGTAGCAGCTCGACTGGAACGGCGCGTCATTGCGGATCTTGGCCACAGCGATTTCGGGCAGCACGGTGAAGTTCGAGAAGGTCGAACAGCCCATGTAGTGGAAGATCGTCTCGCCCTTGTAGGAGAAGCGCGAAGTGCCGTCGGGCATCAGGCCCTGGCCCTGCGTGGCGCGGATCGCGGTGCACAAATTGGTCTTGCCCGACAGGCATGACTTACACTGGCGGCATTCGGGCG
>JAGREF010000373.1 GCA_020446665.1 Sphingomonadaceae bacterium | reverse complement strand
GGGCATTGTCATAGAGGAAATAGGTCGCAGCCATGCCCAATGCGCCCAACCCGGCCAGCACGCTGAGCCGTTTGAGCGATATGCCGGCCAGCACCACCAGTGTGAACCACACCGCGCCAAACAGTAATGTATCGCCAAAATTGGGCTGGAGCATGAGCAACGCCGCCACCAGCACCATCACGCCGCTGGCAATCCACACGGTCGGCAGGTTCGGGTCACGGACCCGCCAGCTGAAAATCCACGCAAGTGCAATGGCAAAGCCGGGCTTGAGGAATTCAGAAGGCTGGAAGCGCATGCCAAGGTCAAGCCAGCGCCGCGCGCCATTCACTTCACTGCCGATCAAGGGGACCAGAAACAGCGCCGCCAGCGCGCCCGCTGCGACAAGAATACCCAGCCGACGCGCATTGTCGCGGCTGAGCAAAGACACGCCCAGCATCACCGCCAGACCAACCGCCTGCCAGCGCAAATGCGCCCAGTAGAAATAGAGTTCGTCCAGCGTAACGCTGGAAGTAGACAAACGCCGCGCAGTAGCGGGCGAGCCAGCCGCCACCGCGACCGTGCCGAGCAGCATCAGCAACAGCACCAGCCCCAGCAGCCAGCGATCAATCTCGCGCCACCAGATGCGCAGTTCAGAGCGCTTGCTGCCACGGAAACGATCATTCGCGCCGCTGCGGTCGCCAGATCGGGGGATATAGGGTTGGGTGGCGCTCACGCTGCGGCACTCCCTTCGCCAGTTGTTGCGCCTGTGAGGGCCAGCACCAGCTCGCGAAATGCCTCGCCGCGCTTTTCATAGTCGCGGAACTGGTCGAAACTGGCGCAGGCGGGGCTGAGCAGAATCACTTCACCGGGCTTTGCCGCAGCCATCGCCGCCTGCACCGCCCCGCCCATCACTTCGCAGCGGGTGACGGGCACAGTCCCTTCCAGCAATTCGGCAAAGCGCGGGCCAGCCTCGCCAATCGTATAGGCGGCGGCGATATTGGCGAGATATTGCTCGCATGGCCCCAGCCCGTCTTCCTTGGGCAAGCCGCCGACAATCCAGTGAATGCGCGGGGCGCCATTGTTGATTGCAGGATCGGGCAGATAGGCCGCCAGCGCGGGTGCGGTGCTGTCCACATTGGTGGCCTTGCTGTCATTGATGAACAGCACGCCGTTATGTTCAGCCACGCGCTCCATGCGGTGCGGGAGGCCGGTGAAGCTTTGGAGGCCGAGCGCGATAATTTCATCGTCAAGCCCAAGACAATGAGCCACCGCAATAGCCGCCTGCGCATTCTGCAAATTATGCGGCCCTTGCAGCGAAGGCCAGTCTGACTGGGCACCGACAAGTTCGACATCGTCGATGGGAATGAAAAGGTCCGTTTCCGCCTGCGCAAGCACATCGTGATCTGCTTCGGCCGCATATTCGACCACTGCGAATCCTTCGGCGGACTGCATCTGAAACAGCCGCGCCTTGCTGGCCGCATAGGCTGCGAAGCCATCATAGCGATCCAGATGATCGGGCGTGATGTTGAGCAGCACCGCCACATCGCAATCGAGGCTTTGCGTCAGATCGATCTGGTAGCTCGACAGTTCCAGCACATAGACGCCGCCCGCAGGCAGCGGGTCCTGCCCGAGGATCGGCAGACCAATATTGCCGCCCATCAGCGTGGGCACGCCTGCCGTCTCAAGAATATGCGTCACCAGCGCCGTCGTCGTGCTTTTGCCATTGGTGCCGGTAATGCCGACGACCTTGTGCGGCGGCAGGGCGGCGCGGGCCTGGGCGAACAGTTCGATATCGCCGATCACTGGCACACCATATTGCGCGGCATGGGCGACAATCGGGTGAGTGTTGAGCGGCACGCCGGGCGAAACCACGATCCCGTCATAGCCGGTCAGGTCAGCTTCCAGCGGATCCGCCAGTTCGCAGCGCCCCTCCAGCGGAGCGCGAGCGACATCCTGCCGGTCCCACGCAAGCACATGCGCTCCGCTTGCCAGCAGGCTTTCCGCAGCCGCCATCCCGGACCGTGCGAGCCCAAGTATGGCATAGCGCTTGCCGGCAAAGGCGGGGGAGGTAATCATCGCAGTTTCAGGGTAGCCAGACCTGCCATGGCAAGGATGATGGAAACGATCCAGAAACGGATCACGACAGTCGATTCCGCCCAGCCCTTCTGCTCGAAATGGTGGTGGATCGGGGCCATGCGGAACACGCGCTTGCCTGTGCGCTTGAACCAGAAGACCTGAATGATGACGCTGGCGGTTTCCGCCACGAACAGCCCGCCTACGATCAGCAGCACGATCTCGTGATGGCTCGCCACCGCAATCGCGCCGAGCGCGCCGCCCAGCGCGAGCGAGCCGGTATCGCCCATGAACACCGCAGCCGGCGGCGCGTTGAACCACAGGAAGCCGAGCCCGGCCCCGATCACCGCGCCGCAGATGACGGCGAGTTCGCCAGTGCCGCCAACGAAATGGATCTGCAGGTAGTCGGCGAAGATAGCGTTGCCCGACAGATAGGCGATCAGCCCGAACGTACCCGCCGCGATCATCACCGGCACGATGGCGAGCCCGTCGAGCCCGTCGGTCAGGTT
>JAGREF010000372.1 GCA_020446665.1 Sphingomonadaceae bacterium | reverse complement strand
TCCCACACATCGATGGTCAGCAGCGGGTTGAAATCGCTGTCTGCCAGCGTGTCACCATCATGGGTTTCCTCGATCGAAAGCTTGCCGTCCTTTTCGGCCAGCCACACCCAGCCGCTGGCGAAATGGCCAACGCCGCGTGCTTCCAGCTGTTCCTTGAGCGCGTCGAGCGAACCAAAGGCTTCGTCAATCTTCGCTGCCAGTTCAGCCGACGGGGCGCCGCCATCAGCTGCCATGGAATGCCAGTAGAAGGCGTGGTTCCAGCTTTGTGCAGCATTGTTGAACAGGCCCTGATTGGACCCGCGCGCCTTGGCAATCACGGTTTCCATGTCGTCACCGGCCATATCGGTGCCGTCAATCGCGGCATTCATCTTGTCGATATAGGTCTGGTGATGCTTGCCATGGTGGAAGGACAGCGTGTGGGCGGAAATTGCCGGCTCAAGCGCATCGCTCGCATAGGGCAGGGGGATAAGGGAAAAGGCCATGATTTCTCCGTGATTCTGGTTATTCAACCGGGGTTACATAGGTGCAACGCGCCTGTCGGCCAAGGGTTGCAGGAAAAAGACTATTTTTCTGCGCTCACACCGCGATCCACCGCCGATGTGACAGCGACATTCATGGTGACATTACCCAATGTGCGCATGATGTCAGGCAGCATCTCTACCGCCACCAACAGCGCGAGCGGAGCCACCGGCGCACCCATGGCGATGGCGACAGGGCCAATGGAAACGACAAAGCTGATCGAACCGGGCAGGCTGACCGAACCGATGGAGATCACCAGCGCCACGGCGATCCCGGCCGCCAGCGTTAGCGGGGTCAGTTCCACCCCGGCCAGTGTCGCGACATAGATCGCCACCGCCATATTCATCGCCGGGCTTGTCGCACGGAAAATTGCCACAGCCAGCGGCAGGACGAAATCGGATGTGCTTTCACGCAGGCCCAGCCGGTGCGCGCTATCGAGCATGGCAGGCAGGCTGGCGAGTGAGCTTTGCGTGGAAATGGCCACCGCCTGTGCGGGCAGGATGGCGCGGACAAAGCGCAGCGGCGCTACCCGACCGGCCAGCATGGCCACCCCATAGGCTCCGAGCCACACAATCGCGCCCATCGCAGACACTGTCAGAATATAATGCACCAGCGTCGCCACCGCCCCGCCCCCGGCGCGCGCTGCAACGCCTGCCGCCAGCGCAAAAACGCCAATCGGTGCGAGTTTCAGCACCCAGCCAATCAGCACCAGCATGGTATTGGCCAGCCCGGTGAAGAAGCTCAGCATGACGGCGCCCTGCCCCTCCGGCAAGCGCGTCACCGCTACCGCAAACAGCGCGAAAAATATGGTCAGCGGCAACATCGCCGTTTCCGCAGCGGCCGCAATCACATTGGGCGCGATCAGCGAAGTGACGAAATCGTCTATGCCGGGCAAGCGCGGGGTTTGCGGAACCCCGGTGGCAAGCATGGAAGAGGCTGCTTCGGGAATCGGAAGTGCTGCCAGCAGCATGGGCATGAAGATGGCGGCCACCAGCCCGCTTGCCACCAGCACCAGCGCCACCAGCATCAGCATGCGCCGGGCTGCCTTGCCGGCCCGCGCCGCCTGCGCCATTTGCGCAACCCCGACCACCAGCAAGGCAGCCACCAGCGGGATGATCGTCATCTGCAGGGCGCGCAGC
>JAGREF010000371.1 GCA_020446665.1 Sphingomonadaceae bacterium | reverse complement strand
CGCCATAGAGCTGCGCCTTGGGCGCGTTGGCAAAGCTGGTCAGCTGATCATTGTCGGAGAAGCTGGAATAGGCTTCGATCGGGTTCTTGATATCCTTGTAGAACCCGGCCAGCGAAGCTCGTGCCCCGCTGCCCCAGTAATATTCCAGGCGAGCTTCATAATTGGTCAGCTCGCTATCTGTCAGCAGCGGATTGCCGTTGAACTGGCGGTTGGTTTCCGGATCGTAATAGGTCTGGAAGATCAATTCGCGGAATTGCGGGCGGGCAATGGTCCGCGATGCGCTAATCCGTGCCTGCAGGCCCTGCTGGATTTCCCAGGTCAGCGTGGCTGCCGGCAGGAAATAATCATTGGCGAGCAGGGTCGAACTGGTCGACACACCCGGAACAGCGAAGACATTGACCGGGTTCACTGACTGGGTGGCGTCCTCGTAACGAACGCCCAGGTCGAGATTCAGGCCCAGCATCGGTTCGATCCGTGTCTGGACATAGCCTGCCTGGATTTCGAGATCAGCCTGAAAAGCGGGGTCTGACTGCGTGGTTTCGATCAGCCCAATGCCGTAATAGTCGATGATCGCGCTGCCCAGAAGCAGATCGGGGCGGAAGGCACCCACCACATCGTCAAAGCTGGTTGGCGCATCGAACAGGAATTCGCGGCGCTCCGAATAGCGGCTGGTGTCGGTATAGGCGTAGCCTGCCGTCACGCTCAGCCACGGGGCAATCGGATAGCTGATATCAATGCCGCCGTAATACAGGTCTTCCTTGAGTTCGGAAAAGACCACGCTGACATTACCACGCTGGCGGTCCATGACGTTGATGAACAGATCGCCCAGCGGATCATTCGGGACATTGGTGCGGACATATTCGAATTCATATTCATATGGTGCTTCGCGCCGCGTCTGGGCATAGCCTGCGCGCAAATCCACATCGAGATCGCCGAATTCCAGTTCGCCGACAAACTGGCTGTCAAACAGCTGGCGTTCATACCAGGCGGTGTTCTGGATTTGCTTGGAACGGTCATCCTGAAGGTCTTCGCCCTGAGAGAATGAAGCACGTTTGAGCGTGTCGCGGATAAACAGGTTGGTGAAGCGGAATTTGTGCTCGCCCAGTTCCAGACCCACGCTGACCAGCCCGTTCACCAGGATACGGTTATTGGTCACGAAGTCCTGAAAATCATTGTCGAGATCGAGATTGGCGTTGATCGCGGTTTGTTTGGTAATGACGCGGTTGCGCCATTTATTGCTGATTGACGCAGTAGCGATAATACCCAGCCGGCCATCCGCTCCAACGTCGAAAGCGGTGCCGCCGGTGATCGAAGCGGACCAGTTGACCGGAACATTGTCGGTCTTCTGCAGCACAGAGAAATTGGGCAGGTTGAGCGACTTGGCAATCTCTCCCTGTTCCGCCGTGGTCAGGTCCGACATGCGCGCGCCACTGGAGAAATAGTTCTGAAGCGCTGGCGTGAGCGAGCGCGAGCCATCGTCAAACCCGGTCCAGTCGCTGTCCGAGCCGTAATAGTAAAGGCCGTCCGAGCCCGCCGTCAGATTGTCTCCGCTGATCCCGGCACTGATCTTCAGGAAGGGTTCGTCCGGCACGGCGCGAGTGGTGAGATTGATCACGCCGCCGCCAAATTCGCCGGGGAAGTTAGCTGAATAGGTCTTCTGCACCAGCGAGGATGCCACGACATTGGTCGGGAAAATATCCAGCGGAACAACGCGGCTGAGCGGCTGCGGTGAAGGGAGAGGCAGTCCGTTCAGCAGGGCCAGTGAATAGCGATCACCCAGGCCGCGAACATAGACAAAGCCCTGCCCCTGGACAGAGAGGCCGGTGACGCGGCCCAGCGCGCCGGCAATATCGCCTTCGCCGGTACGGGCGATTTCTTCGCTCGAAAGGACGGAAACGACCTGTGTGGAACTGCGGGTCAGATCGCGAGGGCCACGTCGACCGGTCACGACGATGGTGCCGCCACCGCCGGGGATGGAGACATCGGGTTCTTCGTAAGTGTCTTCCTGCGGATCGCCCGCTTCGGCGGTGCTATCCGGTTCCGGTTCGCCAGCATCCTGTGCATGGGCAAGCGTGGGAAAGGAAAGAGCGGAAGAAAGCAGCAGCAACCCTGCCAGCTTGCCAGTGGACGTGATGCCCGTGGACATGATGTAAGACCCCTTCATCGTTCAGGTCCGAATTCCTGGAAAGCGCGATGCATGGGCATCTGCGCCGGATTGTGCGGGCGGTTCAGCCCGGAATGAGAAAAAGGGGATGCGGGCCGGAACAGGCAGCCGCACCCCCATTTTCATGGCCGATCAGAAAACCGGCAGGCTGGCGCAACTGCCGGTGTTGCTGCCGAAAGCGACAGTGGAGGAGTCGCAGGTCCAGCCCTGTTGCCAGGTGTCGGAACTGCGCACCGCGCCCACGAAACCGGCATTGTCGAAGAAGCTCGACGGGCTGGTGATGAGGGTGCTTGCATTGAATGCAGTCAGCGCATCCTCATTGGCGCCATTGATGAACAGGTTCGTCAGCGTGGCGGTGTAGGCGGAGTTGTTGTTCGTGCCGGCGTTGAACGCATCCGTCACATTCTGTTCGCTCACCCCGTTGCTGCCGCTGCGGAACGGATCGTTACAAGCCAGCACGACCGACTGGAAAACCACCGGACCAACATCGTCCAGCCCCGCATTGGCTGCGCGCAGCGTTTCCGCGTCGTCAATCCGCAGGCAGGTGCTGTTCGGGGCGGAAACCACCGTATTGGTCAGCGTATAGTCTGCCCCGCCGCGGATGCGGATCGCCTGGCTCGCTGCCGGGTTCTGGTGAACAAAGGTAGCGTTGGATATCTGCGTGTTCTGACGCGGTGTGTTGTCGATCGCAGCGTTGGACGAGTCCGCTTCGATGATCGTGTCACCGGCGCCGGGGCGCTGGATAACGACGACATATTGCATGTTCGCCTTTACACCGGTGTCGGTGTCGAGACCGTCATCTTCCGCACCGACTACGATCAGGTGCTTCACATTGACGAAGCCACCGAAGAATTCGACGCCATCGTCCGAGCTGTTATAGCTCATGATGTGGTTCAGCACAGTGCCCGTGCCGGTGCCACCGGTGGTCAGAGATTGCAGTTCGTTGTCACCGGACAGCACGAAGCCGGAATAGCGGATCTGCACATATTCCATGCGGCCAGAGCTGTCATTATTGGTCGCGCCGCCGAACAGGGCAGGCTGCGCCGCCCCTTCGACCTGGCGTTCGCAGTTGATCGTGCCCGGCGTTGCCCCCGGAGCCGAACAGTCAGTGACCGGCGCGCGGCCACCCAGAACCACACCGCCCCACTGGCCGGAAGAACTGTCATTGTTCAGGCCCAGAACATTGTCGCGACTGGTGAAGATGATCGGCTTGGCGGCGGTGCCGACGGCGTTGATCTGGTTGCCGCGGTTGACCATCAGGAAGGATGATCCGCTGGCATAGATTATCACGCCCGGTTCGATTGTGAGAGTGACATCAGTATCGCTGAAGCCATCCGAAGCATCAGGGGTCGGGCCTCCATCCGTGCCGACATCCACGCGTCCTGCCATGCGATAGAGCAGTCCGCTGATCTGCGGCAGGGTGGACGAGGTATTGAAGCGCGCGGGCAGGGTGCAGATGCGATATTCACCGGTCGGGCCGGTGATGGTGCCTTCGTCGGTCAGACCTTGCGGGTCGGAGATGGTCGGGCAGCCATTGGCCGGGGTAACCAGCGTACTGGTCGGCGTTGGGGTTGGCGTCGGAGCCGGTGTGGAGGTGGAATTGTTGATGGTGATATTGCCGCCCGTGCCGGGCGAAACAATCTCATCGCCGCCACAGCCGGCGAGTGCCAGCATGCTGCAGCCAATTACGAGCGAGCGGTGGAGTGTCTTCACGGGTAGCGGTCCCCTCAAAAAAACCGAGAATCAGAATGCGAGAGCGAGGTCTCGGTGACTCGGCTAGGCGCGGGACATGACAGTTTCTTTGCAGGAAACTCTATTATTTCAATGACTTATAAATGACGGCAATATGACGAATATGACACCAAAGGAGGTCTGGCGTGGTGGTGTCTGTAACAAGAAAAGCCCGGATTTCCGGGGCTGGGACACTCTAATGTTACGACAAAATGACATTGTGACATTTTCATTGCAGTCAGCCGGGCCGAGGCGCATCTTCCTGTTCGTAAATGAGAGAAAAGGGAGAGTTGTCATGGTTGCAGGCACTATACTTGCCGTGCTGATGCTGGGTCAGGCCCCGGCCGCTGTTGCTGATGTCGGCTATGAAGAGCTGCGCGACGGGCGCAATGTCGCCGCTATCGCCACGATTGAGTTGAACGACGCGCTGGAGGCGGATGATCCGGCCCGGCTGATCAATCTTGGCATTGCCTATGCCCGCCAGGGTGAAGGCGAACGCGCGCGCAGCCTGTTTGAAGCGGCAGCGCGCAGTGACAACCGGGTGCAGTTGGAAACGGCGGGCGGAGAATGGCGCGATTCGCGCTATCTCGCGCGCAAGGCGCTGACCATGCTCGATCGCGGTGATTTTGGGGAGCGGAGCCGCCTTACGATGCGCTAATTGGGCGTTGATGGGGCGCTGACACCACGCGTTTTCGGGTTTGGCGGTCCGCATGGTTACCCCAGCCGTGATAGATACAGCCCCTCCATTATAATGTGGCCTCTATATTAAGATGCCACCGAGCATCAGACGACCCGCCCGGATCGCGCCTGGCGGGTCGTCGCATTTTGGCCTTGGATTGGACTGCCAGCGGCCACACTGTCACCGCATTGTCATTTAGGGTAAGCATTGGGGCATGACGGAGGCTTCGATGATTCTTGCCAGAATGGCCCGGTGCGCGATTCTCGCGGGCTTTGGCCTGATGGCCGTGCCAGCAAGCGCGGACGTCATGGAGATTGGTAGTGAAGGTGCGCGCTGGGTGGCCGGCGGGCAGGTTGCGGCCGCGCCGGTGATGGATGTCGCCACACCTGCGCTGGCGGCTGCGCCCGAAATCGTCCCCGAAGAAGTCTGGCAGCCGGAGCACGTCGTGGCCGATACAGGCCAGCATGGCGCCTATGTTCCCGCCCAATATTCCGCGAAAATCCAGGAGCTGGCGCGCCGGTTCGATCTCAGTCCGGCCTTGCTGGAAGCGGTTGTGTGGCAGGAAAGCCGGTGGAATGCCAATGCTCGCTCGCCCGTCGGCGCGCGCGGGCTCGCCCAGCTGATGCCGGGCACGGCGCGCTATCTCGGCGTCGATGCCAGCGATCCCTATGCCAATCTCGAAGGTGGCGCGCGGTATCTGCGCGAACAGCTTGATCGCTTTGATGGCGATCTGGAAAAAGCGCTGGCGGCCTATAATGCCGGGCCCAATCGCGTGATCAAGGCAGGCGGCGTCCCCAATATTCGCGAGACAAAACAATATGTCGCGGCCATTATGGGCCGCCTGTCCAACTATTCCCGGAGTAACTGATCATTATGCGTTCGCTTTCCCGCCTTGCTGCCTTTGCTTTGGCTTTCAGCCCCACCGCCGCTTTTGCGCAGCAGGCTGCTGATCCGGCTGGTTCCGGCCCGATTGTCGCAGCGCTCAGCTGGTTGCAGGGTACGCTGCTGGGCAGCGTCGCAACCGCCGTGGCGGTGATGGCAGTGGCCGCGGTTGGTTTCCTGATGCTGACGGGCCGGATGAACTGGCGCTTTGGCGCGACGGTGATCATCGGCGTGTTCATCCTGT
>JAGREF010000028.1 GCA_020446665.1 Sphingomonadaceae bacterium | reverse complement strand
CGAGGGGCTGAAGGAATTCACCTATTCGCAGGTGATCACCGTCAAGAAGAACGCCTTCGCCTGAGGCAATGCCGCTGCCCCGCCGGCGCGCATCGGCGGGGCAGCGGCATTGCATTGCAAACCTGACTGAACGGCGCGCCGCATTCGCATGCCCGCGCCAGAGGAGCCGCATCCGTGCCCATCGACCTTTCCAAGATCCGTGCGAACGACGTCCATGTCCACGATCTGTCAGAGCTGCCCCCGCTCTTTCCCATCGTTGGAATCGGATGGTTTCCCCAATAGGGGCGTCACCCTGATCCCGCGCTGGCCTTACCGCCGCCCCAGCGCTTCTTCGCTTTCGGCCAGCAATTGCTGGAGGATATCCGCCACTGGCTCTTCCTTCGTCACCATGCCGACGCTTTGCCCGGCCATGATCGAGCCGCTTTCCACATCGCCTTCGATCACTGCGCGGCGCAGCGCACCGGCCCAGAAATGTTCGATCTGCAACTGGGCCTCGCCCATATCGACCTTGCCTTCATCAAGCAGCTGGGCGACTTCGCGCTGCTTGGCGGTGAATTCTTCCGTGCCCTTGTTCTTCAGCGCGCGCACCGGGATCACCGGCAGGCGCGGATCGACCTGCACGCTGGCTTCCGCATCGCGGGCCTTGGCGCGGAAGAAAGCTTTCTTGAAATCGGGGTGAGCGATGGATTCGGTCGCGCAGGCAAAGCGCGTGCCCAGTTGCACGCCCGCTGCGCCCATCTCCAGATAGCCCGCCATCGCTTCGCCGCGGCCGATCCCGCCTGCCACGAAGACCACGTGATCCTCTGCCAGTTCGGGCAGGAATTCCTGCGCCAGCACGCTGGTGGCCACCGGGCCGATATGGCCGCCAGCCTCCATCCCTTCGATCACCAGCGCATCCCCGCCGCTGCGCAGCAGCTTCTTCGCCAGCGCCAGTGTGGGAGCAAAGACGATCACCTTCGCGCCGCTTTCCTTGATCGCTTCAACGCTGCCCTTGGGCGGAATGCCACCGGCCAGCACGACATGGCTGACCGCGTGCTTCTTACAGATGTCGATCAGCTCGAAAATCTGCGGATGCATGGTGATCAGGTTCACGCCAAAGGGCTTGTCGGTCAGCTTCTTCGTCTCGGCAATTTCCGTATCGAGCAATTCCGGCGTCATCGCGCCGCAGGCGATCACGCCAAAGCCGCCAGCATTGCTGATGGCCGACACGAGGTTGCGCTCGCTCACCCAGCTCATCGCGCCACACAGGATCGCATGTTCGCTGCCGAGGAATTCTGCGCCACGCGCCATCAGGGCAGTGGTCTTGGGATAGCTGGTCAAAGGTAAAGTCCCGTCACGATTGGTCTGGCAGAGGCCCTTAGGCCGCAGTGCCGCGCTGGGCAAGCGAGGGAACGAAGCGGGGCATCGGACGTTTAATCATCAAAACAGATCAATGTGACAAGTTTAATCGTTTTTGACGAATAGTCATCCACGCCTAGAACGAGTGCATCGATTGAACAGAGAATGGAGAATGCGATGAACGCCCAAGGAAAATGCCCCGTCATGCACGGCGCTGCCACTCAGAACAGCCAGTCGGTCACCGAATGGTGGCCCAATGCGCTCAATCTGGACATCCTCCATCAGCATGACAGCAAGACCAATCCGCTGGGCAAGGATTTCGATTATCGCAAGGAGCTGGAAAAGCTCGACGTGGAAGCGTTGAAGGCCGATATCGCGGCGCTGATGACGGACAGTCAGGATTGGTGGCCGGCAGACTGGGGCCATTATGGCGGCTTGATGATCCGCATGGCCTGGCACTCGGCAGGGTCCTATCGCATTGCCGATGGGCGCGGCGGTGGCGGCACTGGCAATCAGCGCTTTGCCCCGCTCAACAGCTGGCCCGACAATGTCA
>JAGREF010000370.1 GCA_020446665.1 Sphingomonadaceae bacterium | reverse complement strand
CGATCAAGGGTGGATGGATGGCGCTGAAGCGGCTATTGCGCTGCCACCCATGGGGCGGGCATGGCTATGACCCGGTGCCCTGACACCAAATATCAAGACTGAAGAACGGGATCCCACCTTGGACAATTCGCGCAATCTGCTGATCGCTGTGGCACTGTGTGCAGTGCTCTTGCTGGGCTGGGATGCCGGCATCCGCTATTTCTATCCTGATGCCAACAAGCCGCCGGTGGAACAGAGCGCCAGCGCTACGCCTGACGCTGCCGCCACTGGCGATGCGCTGCCAGCGGCCGCCGGTGCGAGCGGTGGCGACAAGGCCAAGCCGACCCGTGAAGGCGGGCTGACCGATCCGGCGGATATTGCCGAGGAAGAAGCGGATCTGGAAAAGACGCTGGTCAGTGCGGATCGCGTGAAGATCGACGCGAAGGAAATCGCAGGGTCAATCAACCCGGTCGGCGCGCTGATTGACGATGTGGTGCTGAAAACCCACCGCCAGACGGTCGAAAAAGATAGCGGCCCGGTCCGCATCTTCTCCCCCGCTGGCACGCCTGCACAGCATTTCGCGCAATTCGGCTGGGTTGGCGAAGGGGTGAAATTGCCCGATGCCGACACGGTGTGGCAGGCCAGCGGCGGCCCGCTTGCAACCGACAAGCCGGTCACGCTGAGCTGGGCCAATGGCGAAGGCCAGAGCTTCCGCATCGTGCTGAGCGTGGACGAGCACTACATGATCACCGCAGAGCAGAGCATGTCCAACACGGGCAGCGGGCCGGTGGTGATCCAGCCCTTTGCACTGGTCAATCGCACCAGCAAGACAGCCAGTGCCAGCACCTGGAATATCCATTCCGGCCCGATTGGTGCCTTTGGCGATTCGGTCCAGTTTGGCCCCGACTATGACGATCTGGTGGAAGACCCGAAGGAAGGCCAGACAGAAGGCCGCGCGCATTGGATCGGCTTTACCGATATCTATTGGCTGTCTGCGCTGGTGCCGGAAGATGGCACCAATCCGGCCACGGATTTCCGTTCGCTGGGCAATGAGAAATTCCGGGCCGACATGATCTATCAGCCGGTCACCGTGCCCGCTGGCAAGCAGTTCACCCGCACCACCCGCTTGTTCGTGGGGGCGAAGGAAACCGCCGTTCTCGACATGTATGAAGATGCCGGGATCGACAATTTCGGCAATGCCATCGACTGGGGCTGGTTCCAGATTTTCGCCTGGCCGATCTGGTTGATGCTGACCAAGCTTTACGGGCTGGTGGGCAATTTTGGCCTGGCTATCATCCTGCTGACGGTGATCGTGCGCGGGCTGATGTTCCCCATCGCGCAGAAACAATTCGCCAGCATGGCGGCGATGCGCGCAGTGCAGCCGAAGATGAAGGCGATTCAGGAACGCTACAAGGATGACAAGCAGACCCAGCAGCAAAAGGTGATGGAGCTGTACAAGGAAGAGGGGATCAACCCGCTTGCCGGCTGTCTTCCGCTGCTGCTGCAGATTCCGGTGTTCTTTGCGCTCTACAAGGTGCTGATGCTGTCCATCGAAATGCGGCACAAGCCGTTTGTGGCGTGGATTCAGGACCTCTCCGCGCCCGATCCGGCCAATCTGGCATGGGTCATGTCGCTGGTCGGCATTCAGGTGCCAAGCTGGCTGATGATCATTTTCGGTCTGGGCGTGCTGGCGGTGCTGCTGGGTATCACCATGTGGCTGACCTTCCGCATGAACCCCACCGCGATGGACCCGATCCAGCAGCAGATGTTCTCCATCATGCCGTGGATTTTGATGTTCGTGATGGCACCTTTTGCCGCCGGTCTGCTGGTATACTGGGTAACCTCCAATATCCTCACGCTGGCGCAGCAGAGCTATCTCTATTCCAAGCACCCGCAGCTGAAGGCGCAAGCGGCGAAGGACAAGGAAGACCGCGCCCGCGAAGCGGCCAAGGGTGAGGGATAGGGCGTGACCACGCCCGAAGAAGAGCAGGCGCAGGCCGAGCTGGAAGAACGCGCGCGCAAGCTCTTTTCCGGGCCGGTGGCGTTTCTCCTCTCTGCCCCGCAGCTGAAATTCCTGCCGGAACCCGACGCGCCGGAAATCGCCTTTTGCGGGCGCTCCAATGTCGGCAAGAGCTCGCTGCTCAATGCGCTCACCAATCGCAAGGGGCTGGCGCGTGCATCGGTGACGCCGGGGCGCACGCAGGAACTGAATTTCTTCGACGTGGGCGATCCGCTACACTTCCGGCTGGTCGATATGCCCGGCTATGGCTTTGCCAAGGCACCGGTGAAAGTGGTCGAACGGTGGAAGGCGCTGGTCCGCAGCTTCCTGCGCGGGCGGCAGGTGCTGCGGCGCACGCTGGTGCTGGTCGATTGCCGCCACGGGCTGAAGGATGTGGACCGCGAATTCATGAAAATGCTCGACGAAGCCGCTGTCGGCTATCGCGTCGTGCTGACCAAGGCCGACAAGGTGAAGGCGAGCGAGCTGGGAAAAGTCCGCGCCGCAACCGAAGCCGAAGCGCGCAAACATGTCGCCGCTTTCCCCCTGATCCACGTGACCAGCGCGGAAAAGGGCATGGGCATTGCCGAATTGCGCGCCGCCGTTCTGGCCGACGCGGAGAGCTGAGGGGCATATAGTCCTCCCCGTTTTCACGCAGTGCAAATGGGGAGGTGGCGCGCGCCGCAAGGCGCGTGACGGAGGGGGAAGGGCGCGGCAGCTCCCCGGCCGAATGGGTTTAATGTGCAGCGCCATACCCCTCCACCCCCAGCCTTGCAGGCTGGCGGTCCCCCTCCCCAAATGGCTGCGCAACATGGGGAGGATTCATGCTACCCTTTCCGTGTGCGCTTGCGCGGTTTCAATTCCACCACATCGGCCAACCGCGTCTGCAGCCGGTTCCACACGTCCAGCGCGGCCACCTTGTAGCCTTCGGCCAGTGTGGGATAGTTGAAGCTGTTCTCCACGAAGTAATCGACCGTGCCCTCCAGCGCGATCACCGCCTGGCCGATATGGACCAGCTCGCTCGCCCCTTCGCCGATAATATGCACGCCCAGCACGCGCCGTGTCTCGCGGTGGCAGACCAGCTTGAGCACGCCATATTCCATGCCCATAATGTGCCCGCGAGAGGTCTCGCGGAAACGGGCGATGCCGCATTCATAGGATAGGCCCTGTTCGCGCGCCTGCTGTTCGGTCATGCCGACGGAGGACAATTCGGGCACCGCATAGACGCCATAGGGATGGTTGGTATCGGGCAGGACATTGCCGGTGCCAAAGGCATGGCAGGCCGCCGCGCGGCCTTGCTCCATCGAAGTGGAGGCAAGGCTGGGGAAGCCGATCACATCGCCCGCGGCATAGATATGCGGCTGGCTGGTCTGGAAGGTGGTGCGGTCAACCTCCAGCCGCCCGCGGTCATCCGGCTCCAGCCCGGCAGCGGCAAGGTTGAGCCCGCCCGTGGCACCGATCCGGCCAGCGGTGAAAAGCACCATTTCCGATGCCACCTGCCGCCCGTCAGACAGGATGCAAACCGGATTGCCATTGGTGGCGAGGCTCACCTGCTCCACCGATCCGCCCATCCGCAGGGCAATGCCCCGGTCACGCATCAGGTGAACCAGGTGATCCACGATTTCCGCATCGAGGAAAGGCAGCAATTGTTCGCGCGGTTCGATCAGCGTGACGGGCACATCCATCGCACTGAAGATGGTGGCATATTCGATGCCGATCACGCCGCCGCCCACCACGGCCAGGCTGCGCGGCAGGCGCGGGGAAGTGATGAAATC
>JAGREF010000369.1 GCA_020446665.1 Sphingomonadaceae bacterium | reverse complement strand
GCGCCCGCATCGCGCATCATCTGCACGATCCTCACCGAGGTCGTGCCGAGCACGATGGAATCGTCGATCAGCACGATCCGCTTGCCTTCCACCAAGGTGCGATTGGCATTGTGCTTACGCTTTACCCCGGAATGGCGCGCGCCATCGGATGGCTGGATGAAGGTCCGGCCGACATAGTGGCTGCGAATGATCCCCAGTTCGAAGGGAACACCCGATTGCTGTGAATAGCCGATTGCAGCCGGCACGCCGCTGTCTGGCACGGGGACCACGAGGTCTGCCTCTACCGGGCTTTCAATCGCCAGTTCCGCGCCAATCGCCTTGCGCGCGGCATAGACGCTCCGGCCGTCAAACACTGAATCCGGGCGGCTGAAATAGACATGTTCAAAAATGCAGGGGCGGGGGGAATGGGTCCCGAACGGGTGGAGCGATTCCACATTGCCCTTGAAATCGACGCGCACAATTTCGCCCGGTTCGACCGAGCGGATGAATTCCGCACCGACGACATCGAACGCAACTGTCTCGCTGGCAAACACGGTTGCATCGCCAATCTTGCCCATCTGCAAGGGGCGAATGCCCAGAGGATCGCGGCAGGCAATCATGCCCTCAGGCGTCATCACGATCAGCGAATAGGCGCCTTCAACCAGTCGTAATGCGTCGATCAGCCGGTCGATCATGGTAGGATAGCGGCTGGTTGCGACCAGATGGATGATCACTTCCGTGTCGCTGGTGGATTGGAAAATCGCCCCCTTGCGCACCAGATCGCGGCGGACTGTCTCCGCATTGGAGATATTGCCATTATGCGCCACGGCAAAACCGCCACTGGCCAGATCAGCATAGAGCGGCTGAACATTGCGCATGCCAGAACCGCCAGTGGTGGAATAGCGCACATGGCCTGCCGCCATGTGGCCGGGCAATTCGGCTATGGCTTCCTGACTGGAGAAATTCTCTGCCACATGGCCATTGCCACGCAGCGAGTAGAATTGCGTCCCGTCATAGGATGTGATGCCCGCCGCTTCCTGCCCGCGATGTTGCAAGGCGTGGAGGCCCAACGCGGTCAGCGCTGATGCGTCATTGGCATTAATTGCGCCAAAGACGCCGCACTCCTCGCGGAGCTTGTCGCCATCGTCGTCACGAAACGGATGTGTCAAATTCATGCTTGTGCCGGGCCCGCTGCTGCCGCGCTGTCGGGCCGCTCAATGGCGATGTTACAGCATAATTACAAGGGCAGGTTGGGGTGCGTCACAAGCTTTTCGCATTGCTTGTCCCGGCAGCCCCCCCTAAACCGAGCCCGATTAACCAATATCAGGGTTGTAACTTGCTCCTCTCTCCCTTCGAATGGACAATTGCCAAGCGCTACATGCTGCCCGGTCGGGGCGAGGCATTTATCGCGCTGGTGGCTGGTATCAGCCTGGTGGCGGTGATGCTGGGCGTTGCCGCGCTGGTGGTGGTAATGAGCGTGATGAACGGCTTCCGGGCGGAGCTGTTTGACAAGATTGTCGGGCTCAACGGCCATGCCATCATCCAGGCCTATGGCGGGCGGTTGGATAATTGGCAGGACGTGTTGCAGGACGTGCGAGAAACGCCCGGCGTGACCGAAGCCTCTCCACTAATCGAACAGCCGCTGTTGACGACCTTCAATGGCCGGGTCGAGGCGGTGCTGGTGCGCGGTAATACGCAAAAGGATATTTCCGGCCTCGTCGACAAGCTGGTTTCAGGCAACCTCTCTGAATTGCAGGCCGGGGCAAGCAATGTCGCCATCGGATCGCGGCTGGCCGAGAATATTGGCGCGCGGGTGGGCGATACTATCACGATCATCAATCCGGCTGGCCGTTCGACCCCCTTTGGCACGGTGCCTCGCCAGATTGGCTACCGGGTTGCCGCCATCTTCGAGATTGGTGTCTATGATTATGACAAGGCCTTTGTCGTCATGCCGATGCAGGACGCGCAGACGCTGCTGCTGACGGGCGACACAATCGGCATGATCGAAGTGACCACCGACGATCCAGACCGGGTGGGTGAATATCTTGCGCCGTTGCAGAACAAGCTGGCCGGGCAAGCGGTGGTGTCAGACTGGAAGACGATCAATGCCAGCCTGTTCGAAGCCCTGGCGGTGGAGCGGGTGGTGATGTTCGTTGTCCTCTCTATCATCGTGCTGGTGGCGGTGTTCAACATCCTCAGTTCCCTGATCATGCTCGTGCGGGCCAAGACACGCGATATTGCGATCATGCGGACCATGGGGGCGACGCGCAAAAGCCTGCTGAAGATCTTTGTCACGACCGGATTTGTGGTCGGGGCATTTGGCACCATGGTCGGTCTGGGTCTGGGGCTGGTCTTGCTGCAATTCCGCCAATCCATTGTGCGCGGTGTGGAAGTGATCACCGGTGTCGATCTGTGGGCCCCGGAAATCCGCTTCCTCGCGGAATTGCCCGCGCGGACTGACCCGAAGGAAGTGGCGGTGATCTGCGTGATGTCGCTTGTCCTCAGTTTCCTTGCCACGCTCTACCCCGCCTTCAAGGCGGCGAGCACAGATCCGGTGCAGGTGCTGCGTTATGAATAGCTGGCTGCAACCCGTTGTTCGCCTTGGTGATTTGACTCGCAGTTTTGAGCAGGGTGACGTCAAGATCGACGTGCTGCGCGGGGTGAATCTTCAGATCATGCCGGGCGAGATCGTGGCGCTGCTGGGCCCCTCTGGATCCGGCAAGTCCACCTTGTTGCAAGCGGTGGGCCTGCTGGAAGGTGGCTTTGGCGGAGAGATCGAAATTTCCGGCATAGATGCCGCTGCGCTCGGCTCTGACGGGCGCACCACTGTGCGGCGTGAGCATCTCGGCTTTGTCTATCAGTTTCACCATTTGCTCCCTGATTTCAACGCGCTGGAAAATGTCGTTCTGCCGCAGCTGGTGGCGGGGACGGCCAAGCCTGTTGCGGAGCATCGGGCGGAAGAGCTGCTGACCGCTCTTGGCCTTGGCCACCGGCTGGACCATCGTCCCAGCCAGCTTTCCGGCGGCGAGCAACAGC
>JAGREF010000368.1 GCA_020446665.1 Sphingomonadaceae bacterium | reverse complement strand
CGCTTTCGCCGGCGACGATTTCGAAATGATAGGTTTCCCCGCGGATCACCACGCCGAGCGCGACGAAGCCATCATAAAGGTCGCTATCCGCCGCGATGGAAATCGCGCCGGGCACTTCCAGCGCGCCCGGGACGGTCAGCAACTCGACATCATGCCCCGCAGCTTCCAGCGCAGCACGCGCTCCGGCGATCAGCATATCATTGAGATGATCGTAAAAGCGGGCTTCAACTATAAGAAAACGGGCCATTTTATGTCCTGCTAATTAGGGATAGGCTGTTGTCCTACAACGCGCAGGCCATAACCTTCAAGCCCAACCACCGTCTTGGTGGAATCGCTCAACAGTTCCATGTCCGTCACGCCCAGATCGACAAGGATCTGCGCGCCGATCCCATAATTGCGCAATTCGGAGGAATGGGTGGCCTGGCGGGCAATTTCTGCCTGCAGGCCTTCCGATGCAGTGGGCATGATGACCACGATCACCCCCGCGCCAGCATCCCCTATGGCGGCCATGGCGCGTTGCAACACCCGTTTGCGCGGGCCGCTCTGGCCCAGCAAATCATCGAAAATTGAAATGGCATGCATACGGACCAAAGTCGGCCTTTCAGGATCGACGTGCCCCTTCTGCAGCACCACATGCGTGCCGCCGCCCACTTTGGTACGATAGGTCATGGCGCGCCAGTCGCCGCCATAGTCGGAGACAAAGGCGCTCTCGGTTGCCCGTTCGACCAAATGATCGTTGCGCATCCGATATTCGATCAGGTCACGGATGGTCCCGATCTTCATCGAATGCTTGCGTGCAAAGCGCATCAGATCGTCGAGGCGGGCCATGCTGCCATCATCATTCATGATCTCGCAGATCACGCCTGAGGGATTGAGGCCTGCAAGGCGCGAAATATCCACTGCCGCTTCTGTATGGCCAGCCCGCACCAGAACCCCGCCATCGCGGGCGGTGAGCGGGAAGACATGGCCCGGAGTAACGATATCGTCCGGCCCCTTGCTGGCATCTATGGCCACAGAAATCGTGCGGGCACGGTCTGCGGCGCTGATCCCGGTGGTTACACCTTCCCTGGCTTCGATAGAGACGGTGAAGGCCGTCTGCATGCTTTCCTGGTTGTTTCGGCTCATCGGGGCCAGACCGAGGGATTCCACCCTTTTGCGGTCCAGTGCGAGGCAGATAAGCCCACGCCCATAGGTGGCCATGAAATTCACCGCATCAGGCGTTGCCATCTGCGCAGGGATGATGAGGTCGCCTTCATTCTCACGGTCTTCATCATCGACCAGAATATACATGCGGCCATTGCGGGCTTCTTTGATGATTTCTTCAATCCCGACCAGCACCGGGGCATCGTCATTGTCGTCGAGGAAGGTCTGAAGCTTGCTCAGCGTTTCCGCCGTCGGGTTCCAGTCCGGCTCGCTGGCATCCCGCAAAGTGTTGGCATGCAAACCTGCAGCGCGGGCGAGGCCGGCCTTGGTGAATTCTCCGGCAGCGATCAGATCTCGCACACGTGTGATAGTCGATGTGTTCATTTGAGTCGCATAACACATTTCAATGTGATTGCAATGTGCGGTAACGCGCGCGTCAGAAATCAGGCTGACTTGCGGCAACAGGCTGCTGGACGCCAGAACATAGCGCGTGAGGGAGCTTGCCATCGGCATTTCCTGCTGCCCTGCTGCGCTGGTCAATGCAGCCGCAAACGGAAAGCGCAAGGCGTTGAGCGCCATCGCCTTATGCAGTTTGTGCTCGAAATGGCGCATCACCGCATCCAGTGAGCGGGCGGTGCCATCGGCGGAATAGAATACGGCCCGATTTGCATTGGCAGGAGCCGCGAAATAGCTGGCAGCCGCGCTGTTTGGATTGCGCTGCCATTCCGAAACAAAGCGCGCTGCGCCGTGCGAACCGAGGAAATGCGCCAGATAGAGCTCCGTATGCGTTGGTGCCCGGCCAAGCCGCTCACGCAGCATGGCGGCATTATCACGCACAAAGCCGGCCGCTACCAAGGATGCGATTTGGGGATCATAACGCAGTGCCAGTATCTCCTGCTGGCTCAAAGGCGCCTTGTTGCTGGCAACAGATCCTCGCGCCGCTGCATGTTTGCCAAAGGCGCTCAGCCAGGTGCTGTCGATGAACTGGAACAGGCCCGAGGCCGAGGAGGTGCGCGCTTTCGCATCCGGATTGAGCCCGGATTCCAGCTGCGCCTGGGCCAGCAGATAATCGTAGCTGACACCGGTCTTCTGCGAGGCAGCGCGAATGGCGGCGGCTGCATCAGCGCTTTTGGAAGGTCTCAGGGGTCCGGCCATCACAGCGCCATTGGGCACATTGGCGGCATTGAAGGCTAAGCTGAACTGGGCATGGGCAGGGCTCCCTCCAAGCAGAGAGAGTGTAAGAAGGACAATTCCCCAAATGCCCAGCAGACGCCCCATCTGTGCGGCTCTAGGCAAAAGGAGTTAATCAGCTCATTGCTGATCGTCCTTATGAAAGGATGAATTTTGCCACTTTGGAAGGGAGGGAGGTGGTGGACGCACTAGGGCT
>JAGREF010000367.1 GCA_020446665.1 Sphingomonadaceae bacterium | reverse complement strand
GTCTGCGCCTGCACGGCCGGGGCCAGCAACAATGCCAGCACGAGTCCTGCGAAATAGGCAACAGCCCTCACTATCTTCTCCAACTTACTCACCGTCCGATTCCCAGGAAACCGAGCGTGTCACTATCGAACTTCATGCGGATTGAGGCGTAAAATCCTTTATCAGTGCTGCGTGCATCGCTGAAATCGCGGTCGCGGAAGCCTTCGATATTGTAGCCGAGCGTCAGCAGCATGCCGTCTGCCGGGACAAAGCCGATCTGCGGGCCGATGGCAAAGCTGGTCGCTCCATCCTTGAGGTTGCTGCGCACAGTTGCACGGCCACCGATTTCGAAGCTGTCGCCAATCCCGATGCGGGCATCGGCACCGCCGACCACGGTCACGCCGGACAGATCGAAATCGCCATAGCTGTCAAAATTGTAACGCCCGCCGACGAACAGGCCGAATTCATGGCGGCGCACCATCTGGCCATCTTCCTCACCACGGGGCGAGAAATTGGTCGAGACACTGGCGATCACGCGGCGTGACTGGGCATCGCCATTGACGGTCAATGCAGTACGGCCCGCCGGGCCGGTTTCGCCAGCCACTGCGCCGGTGACCTTGTCACTGCGGAATTCCACTTTGGCGAGTGCTGCGAATGCGGATTCGTCGGGGCGATGGGCGAGCGAGATCGCGCCGTCCATCACTTCGGTAGCGGCACCATTACTGGCGGTGGCGCGGGTCCAGATGAAGCCGGTGCCCACGGCACTGCCGTCGCCCAGCTGACGGATCGCCCCGAAAGTCAGCCCCTTGCGGTCAGCTTCCTCGCCATCGCGATATTCGCCGCGCATCGTGGCTGTCCAGCGCTCCTTGCGCCAGGTGCCGCCCAGCGTAACCGCCGTGAAGTCTTCGAACTGGCCACCATCGGCGCCCAGATGGCCACCGCTGGAAACGGGATGCGCATCGTTGAGCACGCCGTCAAAGCTGTTGCCACCCAGCGAACGGTTGCCGTCCAGCGTGAAGTCCAGCGTCAGTTCCTGCGAAACCGGCAGCGACTGGGCAAGGCCGAATGCGGCGAAGCTGCGCTTGCCAAATTCGTCGATATTCTGCTGACCGAGGCTGCCGCTGATGATCGCGCCGCTCCACGGGGCTACTTCCACACCGGCATTCAGCGTGCGCGCGTCAATCGCTTCGCCCTTGGCAATTTCATAGCTGCCGACCAGACGAATATCATTGGTGATGGCATAGCGCGCACCAAAGCGATGGCGGGCCGGAAGATCGATGGACTCGCTGGCCTTGAGCGCGATGCTGGTGCTGGCATTGAGCTCCAGCTTGTTATCGAACAGGCGCTGGGCCACGCCGCCTTCCAGCAAAGTCGAGCTGGAGCGCGTGCCGTCGTCAAGCTTGTCAGCAAAATGCGCAAGGCCGAGATGGGCGTCCGTGCGGGCGCTGCGCCAGCTTGCACGAAGCTGAGCCGCGTTGCGACGGGCATTGTCCGTCAGGCTGTCATCGCGCCATGCGCTGCCCGTGAAGGAAAGCTTCTGGCTGACACTGTAGCGGGCATCAACACCCACCTTGCGGCGGCCACGCTCTGCGCCCGACTGCTGACCGACGCCATAGTTGGAATCGAGTGAGCGGGCATAAGCGAGCACGTCGAGATTGCCGGTGTGATGTTCGGCTTCGACCATCCAGGCATAATCACTGCTGCCTTCGCTGCGGCTGCCGCCGACTTCTGCACGCAGTTCCGTGTCGGTGCCGATACGGGCGCGGACATCCAGTGCGGCGAGTTCCGTGCGGAAGCCATCGCCCTTGTCCGTGATCACTGTCGCGCCGATGCGCAGTGCGCCATTGAGCATAGTCACGTCGCTGCGCAGGCCTGCATTCCATTCGCCCTGACCGGTCGCGGAATCCACTTCGTAATCAATCACGATGAACTGCGGGTTGAGGTCGAAATCGCGGCTCAGCACGGGCTGCTTGAAGGTGATCGTGCCGCTGAGCAGGTCGATATCATAGTCGATGAAGCGGCTCAGCTCGCGGCGATCCACCACCACTTCCGAACGGAAACGGTCGCGAACTTCGATGGCCACGCGTTCGCTATTGGGGACGATAGCGCGCGAAGACAGACGATAGGGGCCGGTGATGCCTTCACCCTGCATTTCATCGCGACGATAGCGGGTGGCGATTTCGCTGGCAAAAGCGAGCGTGTGGACAGCACCCAGACGGGCCTCGGCCTTCACGCCGGTTGCTGCGCGCTGATAGCGAGCAAGCTGGGTCTGGTCGAAGCCGGTTTCGAAATCGCCATAGAGTGCGTAGAAGCTCTTGCTTTCGATGCGGACATAGAGCTTTTCGCGGCTGGCAGCGTCGAACTGGCGATGCGAACCATCGGCAAAGACCGTGTAATAGGCGTTCGGGTCGATATACCCATGCAGGCGGGTTTCATCTTCCTGCTTGGCGCTGTCATAGGCAGCGGTGATCAGGAATTTCCCGAGGATACGGCCGCGTGTGTAGAAGGCGACGCGGGCATTGTCCCCCAGATCGCTGTCAAAGCGGCCTGTGCGTTCCATCTGATCGGCAATCTCGATTGATCCCACTGCTGCTTCTGCAAGACCCACCAGCGTCCATTCCTGGTCACCCGGTTCAATCCAGCTCTCGATTTCCTGAGACCGCGTGACCTGATCATCAGCGAAGGTAAATTCGAGATGCAGCGGTCCGCTGACCAGAGTCGGCGCGAGTTCGATCAGCGCAATGCCCTCGTCACCCTCGACGGTCCAGGTCGGGCTTGCCCCGCCCAGCCCGCTCAGCTGGCGCAACTGCATGGCTTCCAGCGCCTGCGCGCTTTCATAGGGTGCATTCACTGTGACCTGACCCGACACGCCCGAGCGCACGGGGCGGCCCTTGCGATCTGTCAGGCGCACTGCGATCACCGGCTTGTTCGCGCCGTCAGCGATCAGCTGCGAACGGTCAGGCAGGAATTCTGCGCGGGCAGCAGCGGCAGCCCAGTGAACATCACGGCTCAATTCTTCTGCGATGCTGCCATCTTCATTGCGCACAATCGCCTGCAGACGGGTCACATCGCCATCCAGCGCAATCCCGCGCCAGATGCTGACCACGAAGCGCCCCTTGGGATCCTTGCGCACGCCGTCATAGGTCATCGGATCGACCAGCTTGCCATTGGCCTTCAGTTCAATTTTCTGGTTCGGCTTGTGGCGGATCACAGCACGCACGGCAGGCGCGCGCGGATTGTGGTCAATCGCGGGGAAGAGGAATTCAGTCGGGCCATTACCCAGGGCGAGCCAGTCCGTGTCGGCACCGGCTGCTTCGGCATTGGTGCTGTCTGCGCCCGATGCTGCTGCCTGTGCGCCTTCGGGCTGAGCAGACTTGCCTTCTTGCACCGTCACGCCCTTGCCACGGCCCGCTTCATCTGCGGCCTTGGCTGCATCCAGTGCGGCAATCGCATCTGCAGGCAGAATGGCGAAGAAATCGCGCACGATGAGGCTACCGCCCTGCCCGCGCACAAATTGCGTCACGGCACTGCCCGCGCTGTTGGTATTGTCATTGCAATCAACGAAGTAGCCGCCATTGGGGAGAGTCATTCCAAGTGCCTGGACGACATGCGTACCTGGGCGAAGGCCTTCGAAGTGATAGCGACCATCAGCATCGGTAATGGCGAAGCTGCCATCTTCCAGCATGACCCGCACGCCGGGGATGCCGCGGCGGTCCTTCGGCTGGCTGCAGGCGCCTTCGGTAATGCGGCCGATCAGCGTCATGCGTGAACCAATGGTCTCGTCCTGAATGTCGATAGAAGCGCTTGCGACCACGCTTTCACCGCGCCAGTCGGTTGCTTCCGCACGGTTCACCGCATGGCCGGCCGGTGCATCCGGGCGCACCGTCATGGCATAGGTCACGACATGGGTCGCGCCGGGGGCTACCTGGTCGAAGAAGATCGACAATTGGCGGCCATCGGGGCTGATCGTCACGACATTGCTATTGGCAACCCCATCCACGCGCACGGATTCAGGGCGCAGGCGGAGCCATGCAGAAGGCGTATCGACCAGCGTCACGTCGCGCTTGGCCCGCGATGGATCATTATTGCGCAGCGTTACGGTGTAGAATACCGGGTCGCCCGGCTGCGCCACGGCCCGCGATGCGGTCTTGGTCAGGCCAACGGCGATGCCGGGGCGGTCAACCGGCAGGTCAACCCGGATCGGCACAACACTGGCCAGTGTCAGAGTGCCGCCATAGGACGCATCTGAAATGGTGAACGGATCACCATTGGGGCGGGTCAGACCAGCCAGCTCTGCCGGCGTTGCCGTGGACGGTGCACTATAAGGTGCTGGCGGTTCAACCACGATGCGATAGTCACCCAGCGGAGCGAGCGGGAAGCGGTATTCACCCGGCTGCATAGTATAAGTGTTGCCTGCGCCATCGGTGATCGTCTGGCCGGAAATCACCGTGGAAGGCCAGGATGTGACGCCGTCATCGGCAAAGACCGTGGCGGGCAGGCCCGTTGCGGCATCAACCAGCGTGACACGGGCACCGGAAACCGGCGTGCCATCTTCACTGTCAAACACCAGACCGAAAGGATCAGCGAGGATATTGACAGTGGCAGTAGCGATCGGTGTGGAGAGGCCATCGCGCCAGCCTTCGATGGAGACTGTTTCACCATTGCGCACGCTCAGCTCGCAGTCACCCTGGACCGGTGCTGGCGGGATTTCGGCCGTGGGGATCGAGCCCATGAACACGCCGCTATTATTGGCGGTTTCATAGACGATCAGCTCTTCACGGTCACCCGACTGGTTGGTGAGAACAACAGTGATGTGGTCAATTGCACCCGGATCCGTATTGGCCCGCGGCGAAGTGACGCTGAAAATAAGGTGCTCGCCCGCATGATATGTGGTTTCGGGTGTGATCCCGACGGTGGAGCCACCGCTTGTGCCGCCGGGCAAAGGCAGGCTCCCGCCGCCGCATTGCGAGGCGCGGAGCACCGTCTGTGTGCTCGACTGGCTATCAAGACGATAAGTGTCGATATGCACCACCGGCTCACTGATATCGAAGGTTACTTCGTTGGAGCGAACATAGGTGCTGCCTGGGCCGAAATCCCAACTGGCCTCGGCAATATTGGTGATTGACTGAGCCAGCGCCTGCCCCGGAAATGCGCAAAGCAACACCAGCGCGAGAAGCGCTGATGTTGCTTGCCAAATCCGGTAGACAGTACGCATGGTCAGGATATTTCCCTTGGGTCAGAGCGACTTCATGCCGCCCCGGCCATTGATTGTTTCGATCAGTCGATCGTTGCCTGGAAAACCAGGGTGCCACTGGAACCCGCAGTGATATCGCTGAGGGTGCCACTCACGGTCAGCGTGCCAGCGGTATAGGTGCCGCCTGCAGTGCCGTCGGCGTTACACACGCTGCCCGTCAGAGTGCCGTCGAGCTTGATGGAGCCGGACACGAAGGTCAGGTCCGAAGGCACAACGTCGGTCACGGTGATGTTGGAGGCCGTGGTGCCACCCGCCGCGTTGGAAACCGCGATGCAGTATTCAATCACTGCGCCCGGAATCGCTTTCGGGTTGGTGGTGCCGTTGACCGGATCGGAGACGATCTTGCTCGACTTGACCACAGTCAGTGCTGCAGTCAGGACCTTGTAATCGTCAGCCGCCTTGTAAATGCCATCATAGTTGGCATCGCCGGTCAGGCCGCCATTACCGTCAGCAAGGACAGTATCCACGCCCGACGTGTTGGTGGCCGCACTCGTCAGGACAGCGCCTTCAGAGCCAGTGCTTCCGCCAGCTTCCGCCTGACCTGTCAGGATGACGGTTGCAACATCGTCTGTCGCCAGACCCGCAGGGATGGTGGAGACAACAAACACGGTTTGCGAGGCATCTGCTGCCAGCTCGTCAAGATAGGTGACAGCCTGGTCAACGCCATCGTCATAGACACCGTTGCTATTGGTATCGACATAGATTGTCGCGCCGGTCACGTCGAAATTATCCGTGCCGCCAAAGGCGCCAGCCCCACCCGTCTGCTGTGCAGAGGTAAGGGCAACGTCGATCGTGTCGTTCGACAGGTTGGTAACCTGGAAAGTGGTCACAGCCAGCGTTTCGCCGGGCGAAACGATGGTTGCTGCCGAGCCGACTTCCGCCACCGTCAGATTGACCTTGCGGTCAACCGTGAAAGTATCGGAATCGGTTTCTGCTGTCTGGCTGACCCCGCCAACCTGGTAACTGACGGAAACGGTGTTGGTCACATCCGTCCCCGCAGTTGTCCCTGCGGCAAGGGCCGGCGTCGCACTGAGAGCTACGAGTGCTATTGCACTGGCTGCCCCCAGCAATCTGCTGGTACGTTTCATATCCTAGTACTCCTGGTCCGGATTGTTCGCGCTATCCCGCCCGCGAACTCTGGCGGATTTCCGGCTTTTCAGCGGACAATGGCGTGATATTCGAGGACACCTTCCTCGCCCGGTGCGATCCGGGCCAGGGTCCAGCGAATATGGGTTACATCGGCCGGTTTGGCGGCGCGTTGGCCCGCTTCGGCATCGGTGATCGTCAGGTCAGCAAGCGCGCCGAAAGTGGCGCCGCCATCGACGGAGACCTCAAAGCTGTCATCAGTTTCGGCCAGCATGACCGCGCCTGGAAGCGGGTTGGTGACAACGAAATTGTCCACCGGCTGAGTGCTGGTGTTGCGATAGGCTGTGCTGAACACCAGCTTGTCACCCGGAACGACCGAAGTCGGTTCCTTGAACACTGTCTGTTCCTTGCCATCGACGGTTTCGACCCGCTCGACCTTGACCTTGCCATCCAGCGCAACGGCTTCTTGCGCATGAGCTGCGGGGGCTGCGATCAGGATCGCTGCACAGAGCGATCCGACGCTAAACAACCCTTTGAATATATTTGCGACCTTGTTCATATTGCCTTCCTCAGTCGATCGTGACGTCGAACGTCACGGTGTAATCAGCGCCGGCGGTCCCGGTGCCGACGAGAACATCGATGCCAGCGGCCGAAGCCTTGCCTGCATCCGCATCATCGGCATCGCTCAGGCCCGCTGCATCAAGCGTCAGCGTGCCTGCCGAGTAAGTCGTGCCAGTCGGAATGACGTCGGTGATGCGCAGGTTTGAAACCGTGCCGCTGCCCTGAACCGTGGCGACCAGCGTGTAGGTCACAACAGCGCCGGGGACAGCTTCACTGCCGCCAAACGGATCTGCAATGACCGCGCTCTTCACCAATGCGACGGTTGCAAGGCTGGCGAGCAGAGAGCCATTGGTGTCGGCATCTGCGCTGGAGCTGCCGACCACGGCGTCAACACCGCTTTCGCCAGCGCCGGTAAAGACCGTGCCGGGGGTGCCAGTGCCGGTGGTAGCTTCAGCCAGCAGGTTGACCTGTGACGTATCGCCGTCCGTAATCCCGGCGGGCGGGCTGACAATCACGAACACTGTCAGTGCTTCATCGGGGTCAAGAACCGGTGTGGAATCCCCTGCACCCAGGATCGTATCGACACCCGGATCATATGTTCCGTTGCCATTTGTATCGATCGCAATCGCATCAATGGTGGCGTCAAAGTCGTTGCCGGTGACTGCCGGATCGGCGGTCAGATCAAATGCTTCGGGGCCATTGCCCGTATTTGTCACTTCGAAAGTCAGCACGGTACCGCTGCCGGAAATCGGCACGGCGCCCGCATCCTGGGTCGCGATTGCGACATCCAGCAATTCGTCAACGGTCACAGTAACCGTATTGGAATCAACGGTTTGGGGACCAGCGCCACTTTCATAAGTCGCGGAAGCCGTGTTCTCGATCAGCGTGCCAGCGGTGACCCCCGTTGCATGTGCCGCATGGGGCATTGCGAAAAGGATGGCGGTCGTTGTGGCCAGGGCGAGTTTTGTGCGTGCATTTGTCATGCCGCCTTAATGAGCGAATATACTTACCAACTCGTTATTTCCCCCCGGAATCAACCCGAAGTTTTAGGTAAACATCTGTAACACTTTCGGCTTGAGACTTCCGGTGGGCGGGTGTCTGGGCGTAGAGTTTCACCATGGTTGAAGCAGTCCATATTTCTGAACCGGTTGCCCCCGTTCTCATCGCCGAGAACGATCAGGTTACTGCCACGGCGCTGGAGGCAGCGGTTCTCGCGTCCAGCCCGTTTCTGACATGTCTTGTGGTACGCGATTTTGCGGCACTGCAGGCGCAGCTGCTGCGCCAGCCGCATAGTGCCTTGCTGCTTGGACAGGGGCTTGCCGGCATGCCGAGCTGCGAAGCAGGGATTGCCTTTGCGCAGGGCCGATGTCCGCAGACACCGGTTTTGCTGGTTGGTCGCGGCGCAGACGGGATGGACAGCGATCAGGCCGTGGCCATGGGGGCATGCGGCTTTGCAGCCACTGATCTTGGTGCCGGCCCTTTGCTGGATGAATTGCGCAAGGCACTGGCAGAATGTTCTGACCTGCTCGCACATCTTTCGCCCCGCAGCGGCCATCACGCGATCAAGCTGGAGGATCTCTCCAATGCGCAAAGGCGCGTGCTGGATCAACTGATCCAGGGCAAGACAAACCGGGATATTGCTGACAGCCTGTGTCTGTCAGAGGCGACGATCAAGTCACACCTTTATGCAATTTACCGCATAATTGGCGTAAAAAATCGCTCTCAACTGATTGTAAAAATAGGTGTTCCTGCCTGATAATGGGGCGGGATGGGCGGCTGCATTTGCCTGCCGCCCTCCCCCATTCTGATCAGATATGCAGCGCCCGCCCATAGGCGGCGAGCACGCTTTCATGCATCATTTCCGACAGAGTCGGATGCGGGAAAACGGTCTGCATCAGTTCGACTTCGGTCGTTTCCAGTGTTTTGCCGACCGTATAGCCCTGGATCAGTTCCGTCACTTCGGCTCCGATCATGTGGGCACCCAGCAATTCGCCGGTTTTTGCGTCGAATACGGTTTTGATAAAACCTTCAGCTTCGCCCAGCGCGATAGCCTTGCCATTGCCCATGAAGGGGAATTTGCCGACCTTAACGTCATGACCGGCTTCCTTAGCCTTGGCTTCGGTCAGGCCGACACTGGCGACTTGCGG
>JAGREF010000366.1 GCA_020446665.1 Sphingomonadaceae bacterium | reverse complement strand
CGAATCGCCTCGCCCGCTCCATTTTTCGACCAGACCAGAGAGTGATCGCCGTCAAGGCGAACGTGCCGCGTGCATTTGTCGCAGAGACGGAACGTTTCTTCGCAACTGCGCGGAAAGCCCTTGCCAGCGGGCGTGGTGATCCCTAGCTGACGTGATGTAATGACATATCATTATTCAGATCGCCGCTTCATTTCAGGACTATCCATGCCCCATCACGGTTCCTTCCTGCGTCCTTCGCTTTTCGCTCTCGCCTTGTCGGCGGGGCTTGCGGTGCCGGCTCAGGCGCAGGAACAGCGGACAGCAGAGGCGGCTGTATCAGAGGCTCCGACCGATGATTTTCACGACCGCCGTCTGGATGATTTCGGTGAGATCGTGGTTAGCGCTGTGGGGGTGACGCAGCTCGACGTGCTGGCGGGTACGTCGGTGATGGAAGGGACCGAGCTGCAAAGCAATCTTGACGGCCAGGTGGGGGAAGTTCTGGCCAAACTCCCCGGCGTTTCTGCCAGCGGCTTCTCACCCGGCGCGTCACGCCCGATCTTGCGCGGTTTTTCCGGTGAGCGGGTGAAGGTGCTCGTGGATGGGCTGGGCGCGCTGGATGCGTCCAACACTTCGGCTGACCATGCTGTGTCGATTGATCCGCTTACGGCCGAACGGATAGAAGTGCTGCGCGGGCCCGCCGTGCTGCTGTTTGGCAGCCAGGCGATTGGCGGTGCGGTGAATGTGATCGACAAGCGCATTCCACTCCGGCGGATGAAAGAGCCGTTCCACCTTGATGCACTGGCCGGGTTCAATACGGCTGCTGATTTGCGTGAAGGCGGGGCCTCGCTGGATGTCCCTCTGGGGCAGATGTTCGTGTTTCATGCCGATGGTGCCTATCGCAAGACTGATGACCTGACCGTACCGGGCTATGTCATCGCTCCCGGCCTGCGGGCCGATTTGCTGGCCGATGCCGCAGACCATGACGCCGATGGCGAGCCGGAGGAGGCCGAGGAATTGCGCGAAGCGGCGCTTCAGCGCGGAACGCTACCCAACAGTGCAACGCAAACATGGTCTGCCAATGCCGGTGTCGCTTTCTTCGCCGGGGAGAGCAATCTGGGCTTCTCCTTCGGCATTTATGATACCAGCTACGGCGTGCCGGGTCGCCCCGGCATGGGCCACCATCACGAAGAAGCCGCTGCGCCCGTAAAGGGGCTGGTCGCTGCGGAGGAGGAGCATGGCGAAGGGCCAGTGTCCATCGGCATGCGCCAATATCGCGCTGACCTGCGCGGGGAACTGGCGCTGGGCGGCGGGGTCTTCTCGCAACTGCGCACGCGCGTGGGCTATAGCGATTATACCCACACCGAATTTGAAGGCGACGAAGTAGGCACGGTCTTCAACGTCACTGGCATCGAAGCGCGGGCGGAACTGATCCAGAAGCAGCAGGGCAGCTGGCGTGGCTCCATCGGCACGCAATATTACTTCCGTGATTTCGAAGCGATCGGGGCAGAGGCCTTCGTCGCCCCGAACCGGACTGATCAGTTTGCGGTCTTTGCCTTGCAGGAAGTCGGCATGGGACCCGTGCAACTGGAATTCGCCGGCCGTTATGAATCGACCGCTGTCAAATCCATTTCGCTGGGTGTGGAGCGGGACTTCTCGACACTGTCAGGCGCGGTCGGCATCGCCCATGAAACCGAAGGCGGTCTGCGATTTGGCCTGACTGGTTCCCGCGCGCAGCGCGCGCCGAGCGGGGAAGAGTTGTTCTCTGACGGGCCGCATATCGCCACACAGGCCTATGAACTGGGCGACCCGGCGCTGAGCAAGGAAAGCGCATGGGGGCTGGAAGCCTATGTCCGCGGGCGGGTGGGGCTGGCTGATGTCAGCTTTGCTGTGTTCCAGAACTGGTTCAGCGATTATATCTATCTCAACGAAACCGGGCTGGAGGAAGACGAGCTTCCGGTCTTCGCCTATCAGCAAGGCGATGCGAATTATTTCGGGATCGAGGGCGAAGTCAGCCTGCCGATTATCGACAGCGGCCCGTTTCGCCTGATCGCCGATCTGCGCGGCGACTATGTCCGCGCGCGCCTGTCTGATGGGACGCCGCTGCCGCGTATCCCTCCGCTCAGCCTGCTGGGCGCGCTGGAAGGCAAGACCGAGCATTTCGACGGGCGGGTGGAAGTCCAGTGGTTTGGCAGCCAGACCAGCACGGCACCCTTTGAAACAGCCACAGACAGCTTCGCCTTCGTCAATGCCTCGCTGGCGTGGAAGCCGCTGCGCGGAGGCAATAATCTGACGATCCTGTTCCAGGTCGATAATATTTTTGACGCGGAAGGGCGCCGCCATGCCAGCTTTACCAAGGATTTCGTCCCGCTGGCGGGCCGCAATTTCAAGGTCAGCGCGCGGCTGAGTCTCTAGGCGCTATTCCTCCACTGCGAAGGTAAGCCCGGCATGTTCTTGCAGCCGGGCTTCCAGTGCTGCGCCCAGCAGCGCGCCCGGTGTCCAGATGCCGCCTTCTCCCTCACTGTTGAGCAGGGCCATGCCCGTCTCGCTCAGCATTTTGCTGGTTGAGCCATAGCCGGGATCGCGATCCCCCTTCACACTGGCGCGGATGGTGGTGCCATCGGGATATTCGCCAATGAACAGGATGTCGTAGAACCCGTTCTCACGCTCTTCCTTGCTCGGGCCGTCGCCGGGTTTCAGCTTCTTGTCACCCAGCGGGTTCGCCTTGGCCAGCATTTCCGCCATCGCCTTGCCCGCTTCGCCCGGCGTGGTCATCACCATCTCGTCATAGGTGAAATCCTCGCCCCATGGGTGGCTGCGCAGGAAATTGGTGCGGTGGACATTCTTGGTGTTGATCGGCGCCATGACAAAGGGCGCGGTCCATGTGCCGGTCGCCTTGTCATATTCGGGGATCATGCCGGAGGGCTGAGACGGACCTTCGAAGCCGGGCGTCAGGGCAAAGCTCGACTTCAGGAGCAGGCCGAGACTTGGCTTCTTCGCGACAGCTTTCAGCGTCTCCGTCAGGCTCGCCATTGTCCCGCCCGAGGCACCGCCCTGCATCTTGCGCACCCGGCCTTTCACGCGCGGGGCGGGCTTGCCATGGCGGGCAATCGCCTCGCGCTGGAGATAGGAAACGCCGAGGTCGAAGGGGATCGAATCGAACCCGCAGGACAGGCAAATGCGCGCGCCGCTGGCCTTTGCGGTTTCACTATGGAGGTCGATCATCTCACGCATCCACAGCGGCTCGCCACACAGATCGGCATAGGCGGTTCCGGCGTTGACACAGGCGGCGACCAGATCGCTGCCATAAAGCTGGTAAGGGCCGACCGTGGACAGCACCACCTTGGTCCGCGCGGCCATTTCCGCCAAACTGGCCGGATCATCGGCATTGGCCACTACGAAAGGCGTATCCTCCGGCGCGCCGATCTCGTCGCGCACTTCCGCCAGCTTGGCGGCGCTGCGCCCGGCCATGGCCCAGTACGGCGCATCGTCCCGCCCGGCATAATGGGTGGCGAGATATTCCGCCACCAGCCGCCCGGTAAATCCGGTTGCGCCATAGATTACGATATCGAATTCGCGGGTCGTCATCGGGCAATCTCCTTAGCGCAGGGAATGCGCCAGCCATCTGCCTGAGTCAAAGCCGCTACGGCATTGCAGTTCCCGCAGATGATGCCAGATGCGGGAACCACTGGCGAACTGCAGGCGGACCATCCCGGGCCATGTCGGCCAGATTTGCCCTGTCCAATATTGCCAGAAATGCAGCAAGTGCCTGCGCCAGCAGCGAGCTGGTGGCGCAATTGTTCTGCAATGCGCAATTGCCGCAATCGGCCAGTTTCATCCCGAATTCCAGCGCTCTCACGACATCGCCGATCCTGATCTCTTGCGCTGGCAGAGCCAGTGACACGCCGCCATTCCTGCCTCTGTGGCTGATGATGTAGCCATGCTGCCCCAATGCGCGGGCGACCTTTGCGATATGGTTATATGACAAGCCTTGCTCACGCGCGAAATCCACCAGCGAAAGCGGCGCTCCATCGCTGCGCGCCAGCACAATCAGCAGGCGCAATCCGTAATCCGTATGCTGGGTCAGTTGCATGATCGCATCCTGAATTTAGCCCTTGGCAAAATCAAGCATCTCATATACCGGCATTTGAAATACTGGATTTGGAGATATAGAATGCGCACCGCTTCGCAACAGGCTCGGGCCATCGTTAAATCAACTGCTCCGGCGCTGGAAAAGCACGGGGTTGAGATTACGCAGGCCATGTATCGTCGGCTGTTTGAAAATCCCGACATAGAGGCCATGTTTGACCGCGCTGCGCAGGAAAGTGGCGAGCAGCCCAAGCGTCTGGCGGCAGCGATTCTGGCCTATGCGAAGAATATAGACAAGCTGGAAGCGCTCGGCCCGGCGGTGGGCCGGATGGTCCGGCGTCATGTCGAAACCGGGGTCAAGCCAGAGCATTATCCGCATGTTGCCGCTGCGCTGTTGCCCGCCATTCGCGACGTTCTGGGCGCGGAAATCGCGACCGATGAAGTCCTCGACGCCTGGGGTGAAGCCTATTGGATGCTGGCAGATATTCTGATCGCAGCAGAAAGGGATGCCTACGCCGCAGCCTGACAGGGCTCTGCATCCGGTATCTCACAAACGGGGCAGCGTAACACCACGTTGTCCCATATATTTGCCTGCGCGGTCCTTGTAACTTGTCTCGCAGCGCTCATTGCCTTGCAAGAACAGGAACTGGCACGCGCCTTCATTGGCATAGATTTTCGCGGGCAGCGGGGTAGTGTTGGAAAATTCCAGCGTCACATGGCCTTCCC
>JAGREF010000365.1 GCA_020446665.1 Sphingomonadaceae bacterium | reverse complement strand
GAGAAGCGCAAGGAAATCTACCGCTCGATCGGCCGCGCAACCGGGCTGGATGTGGACGAGATGGAGCGCAAGATTGCCGAAGACGAAGCGCGCGAGGCGGCTGAGAAAAAAGCCACCATGCGCAACATTCTGAGTGATGGCAAAACCGCCGGGGACAAACAGGTTGCAGACACCACCAAGTGATGCAGACTGGCTGGCGGCAGCCGCCCGGCTGGCTGCGCGTGGCCGCCCGCTAAGCCTCCCCAATCCCGCTGTCGGCTGTATTCTCGTCAAGGACGGGCTCGTTGTCGGGCGCGGCTGGACACAGACCGCTGGCCGCCCCCATGCCGAAGCCATGGCGCTGGAGGCTGCGGGTGATGCCGCGCGGGGCGCAACTGCCTTTGTCAGTCTGGAACCCTGCGCCCACACCAGCCAGCGCGGCCCGGCCTGTGCCGATCTGCTCGCGGCGGCCGGCGTTCGCGCGGTCATGGCCGGGGTGGAAGACCCCGACCCGCGCACCGCAGGTGACGGGATCAAACGTCTCGCATCGGCAGGTATCAAGGCCCGCATTCTCCCCTCACCCGAATGTGAAGCCAGCCTCGCGGGCTATCTCACCCGCCAGCGGCTGGGTCGCCCGCATGTCACGCTGAAACTCGCCATGTCGCTGGATGGCTGCATCGCGCTGGCCAATGGGGAAAGCCAGTGGATCACCGGCCAGCAGGCGCGCGCCCATGTCCATGCCCGCCGCGCCCAGAGCGACGCGATTCTGGTTGGCGGCGAAACCTGGCGCACGGATCGCCCGCGGCTTGATGTGCGGCTGCCGGGGCTGGAAGAGCGCAGCCCGCGCCGCCTCGTGCTGACGCGCGGCGTGGCGCCTGCGGGGGTGACAATCATCAACCGGCTCGAACAGATCGAAGCGTTGGAGGATGTCCTCTATCTCTATGTCGAAGGGGGCGCAGGCACAGCCGCCGCTTTCCTAAGCGCCGGGCTGGTCGACCGGATCGACCTCTATCGCGCACCGATCCTGATCGGAGGCGGACGGCCTGCCCTTGGCGATATCGGGCTGACGGCGCTGGCAGATGCGCATGGCCAGTGGCGGATGAGCGAACGCCGCCAGCTTGGCAGTGACAGCTTCGAAGCCTATGAGCGCGTGACCTGACAGGAGACCCCATGTTCACCGGAATCGTCACCGCCATCGGCACCGTCACCGCCAGCGAACAACGCGGCGACCGGCATGTGCGCATTGCCTGCCCCTATGACCCGGCACAGATCGCCATCGGCGCCTCCATCGCCTGCTCCGGCGCGTGCATGACCGTGGTGGAAAAGGGCGGCAGCGCAGGCGATTCGTGGTTTTCCGTCTCAGTCTCCGCCGAAAGCGTGGCCTGCACCATGCCGGGCATGTGGGACACGGGCAGCCAACTGAACCTAGAACAGGCGCTGAAACTGGGCGACGAATTGGGCGGGCATATCGTGACCGGCCATGTCGATGCGGTGGGCACGTTGGTGAAGCGGGCATCCGAGGGCGAATCCACCCGCCTCACCATCCGCGCCCCGGCAGAGCTCGCCCCCTTCATCGCGCCCAAGGGCTCAATCACCGTCAACGGCGTCTCGCTGACCGTCAACGAAGTGGCAGACCAGAGCGACGGCAGCGTCCATTTCGGCCTCAACATCATCCCGCATACGGCAGAAGTGACGACGCTGGGCGCGCTGACCGAGGGCGATGGGGTGAATCTGGAGATCGATACAATGGCGCGCTACCTCCAGCGGATGCAGGCGCTGCGGGGGTAAGCTCTGCAAAGGCGGCTGGTGGGGATGATGCCCGGTTGCGGACATTGAGCGCAAAGGAAGGTAACGGCAGCTTCGCGGCCTGAGCGCAGTCGTGCCCGCCGCCGCTATCTTTGCCAGAACCAGCCCGTAGCGGCATAAACGATGCACAATCAAATAGCGGAACCAAGCACCTGACGAGTTCGGCCCGGCGGCTGCCCATCAGCCGACGAAACCGCATTTGAATTTCGGCGCATCTTCCTGGTCAGCGGGCGGCCACCCCTTCCTCAATCGCTGCGAAAATTGATTGCAAGGGCACGAACTTGAAATTCTGCGCCTCGCTGCCATTTTGCCCGTCTTGCGCGATGAATATGCCCCTCGGATAGTCCGGTCCGAAATCACCCGCTTTGGCTTCGATCCCGTCCGTTTCTTCCGTCGCGCCCAAAGCTCCGGCAGCGATCCGGAAGCGACCGGCCGGAACCATGTCGGGCAGGCGGAACAGCGCAAAGGCATTGTCGCCCTGGCTGGAAGCGACAAGGAAGCCGCCATCGGAACCGTCTGGTAAGATAGCCAGACCTTCCACGTCGGCTACGAGCTGGCGACTATCGACCGGCGCAGCCAGCGTGCCCACACCTTCCGCGGGGAAGCGCCAGATGCCGACATCTTCCTCAGCCACATAGAGTGTGCCGTCGCGTGGATCATAAACGCAGCCTTCGGCCTGGCTCGGTACCTTGCGCAGCGGATAAGCCGTAACAAAAGGTGCCACCACTCCGCGCGACAGGCCGAAGTGCTGTTCAAACACCGTGCCGTCCTTGAGGATGGAAGCGACGCGGATGCCGGAGCCATCCTTTCGCGCACAGATTCCGTAGGCTTCCCCTGCTCCGCCTGATAGCGCGCCGATAGCGGCCAGTTTGCCCGAGCCTGGATCAAGCAGGAATACGGGCAGGCTTGCCTGCAGCGGATCGTTACGATCACTGGCAATAACAACGATCTGGCCATCCCCAAGATCTATCAGATCAACATTATTGACCCGGCCTGCGGGCGTGAAGCTGCGCTGCGCACCCTTAAGGTCATAGACATAAAGTCCGCCCTTCTTGTCCGTCGCCACCACCAGACTGGCAGCGGGATCATCCGGGTTGCGCCAGATCGCCGGATCATCTGCCGCATCTTCATTGGCCGTTCCGACCGGCACAGTTTCCGCCACTGCATAGACAGGAAGAGCAGGTTCACCTGTGATCGGAACCGTGGCACACCCGCCCGCCGCAATCAACACGACGAGCGGGGCGATAAGATCAGCCTTACGCATCAGAAGCCAATTCGTGCCCCGAACTTGAAGGTCGAACCATAGACTTCATATTGCAGCAGCCGCTGATTGCCATTGTAGTTGTGGTAAGCGAAGTATTTCGCATTGTTGACGTTAATCCATTCGGCGAACAGCTTCACACCCTTCGTCACTTTCAGCTTGGCCGAAAGGTCGAGCTGGAAATGGCTGTCGACATAGCGATCACCTTCCGCATCGCTCCCCAGCTCGTCGAGATATTTGTCGCGATAGGAACCAGCCGCGCGAAACTCGAACGGTCCCTTCTCGAAACCGACCACCAGGTTGAAAGTGTGCTTCGACGTCGAAGGAAGCGGGATGCTGCGCGGGTCCGTAAGATCGCCATCAATCGGCACAATGCCTGACGCGTCAGTATAGGTGTAGTTGGCTGACGTGATGAAGCCGTCAAATGGCTCTGGCAGTTCGCTCCATGCCTTGGAGACGCTCAGTTCAAGGCCATATACTTCCGCTTTGTCACCGTTGACCGGAATAACTGCCTCGGCATAATTCACACCGCGATAGGTGCCGGGGTTGGTATCGAAGCTGTCGACAATAAAATTGTCGATGCTCTTGTAGAACAGGCCAGCCGTAAGCGCACCATTGCCGGAGAAATACCACTCGGCACCGGCATCGACGTTCCACGCCTTGTACGGCAGCAGATCCGGATTGCCGAACTCTGCCTCGTCATCCTCATTGATGGTGAAGCGCGGGGCGAGCTTGGAAAGCTTGGGTCGAACCAGGCTCTTATAGCCTGCAAGGCGCAGGACCAGATTCTGTTGCGGCTCGAACCGGACGGTCAGGCTGGGCAGCCAGTCAGTATAGTTTCGCGTGAAGGAAATCGGCGTGACGAACACGTCATTGCCGTCATCAGCGATGATGTTCCCGTTGAGAGTATTGTCGGTCTTCTCAACGCGCACACCGCCGATCACCCGCAAGGTAGAGCTGTCCCACCGCGCCAGCATGTAACCGGCGAGAATGTCTTCAGTGACGCTGTAATCGTCGGAATTGGAGCCCAGATCACTCTCATACCGATCGATTTCGAAATTGCCCCGATTGGCGTTGAAGAATGCCGTAGGCGCGGTGAAATCAAGCACGGGTCCCATATCGATAATGCGATATGTCTGCGTTCCAACTACGTCGGAAAGCTCGTAGCTACCGTTATAGTCACCGTAATAGAGCAGGTTGAAATTATAGCTCTTCTCCCGCCAGCGGGCTTTCACGCCGCTCTGGATCGTCAGTTCGCCACCCGACATGGCGAAGCGGCGCGCAAGATCGGCCTTGACCGCCCATTCTTCGTCCTGGCTGTTTGAGACGTCGGTGAGTTCAATCCGGTTGAAGCTGTATTCGTCCGGATCATTGAACAAGCTCGCGCCGCTGGTCACATTGTAGAGCGGGATGCGTGGGTCGCTAAAGTCGAAATTCACCCCGACCCCGTCATTGCGGAACCGCGCGCGAAAGCGTGTGGGGTCTAGCGAGTTGTTTTCATATTCGCTGGCTTTGGCGTAGCTGGCCGACCAGTTGAATTTCCATTCGCCTGCATCAGTGTCACTGCCAATCACCATCGAGCTGATCCGCTGGCGTTCGAACCGGTCCTTGATGTCCCGGCGCACTTCGATCCTGCCATCGCCATCGTCGAAGAAGGCGCTGCTGGCATCACCCGAAGTCGGATCTTCATTGAGAATAATGGTGGTGCGACGACGATATTCCTGATCGTCGAACTGGCTCACATTGCCGCGGACATAGGCAGTGGTGCTGTCAGAGATCAGAACATCGGCAGAGAGCGAACCGCTGATCCGCTTGCGCTCCACATCATAGTCGCGATACTGGATTTCCTCGCTGAAATCGACACCATTCCCGGTCGCCCAGAATTCGCTTTCGACATTGTCTGTCTCAAACTTGCGCTGATAATAGCTAAGGCCACCCGAAAAACCGACGCGCTCGCCCATCATGGTCGAGAAATCGAAGGAGCCCTTCGGCGTAACTTCGCCGGAATAATCGTTGTAGCTGCCTTCAAGCTTGACGCTCAGCAAGTCCTTGCGACGTTTGAATGGGCTGGCAGTCTGGATCTCGATCGAAGCACCGATTGTGTCGGCATCCATATCCGGCGTGAGCGATTTCTTCACTTCGATTGATTCGATGATATCGCTGGAGATCACATCCAGCGCGACCGATCGGACATCGCTTTCCGGGGCAGGAACCCGCACGCCATTAAGCGAGGTTGCGTTGAGTTCCGGATCAAGGCCGCGCACGGAAACGAAGCGCCCTTCTCCCTGATCGTTGAGGATATTGATACCGGGCAAACGACGGAGCGATTCCGCGACGTTCTGATCGGGGAACTGGCCGATGGCATCGCGGGTCAGCACGTCACTGACGCCATCCGCAGCACGTTTGCGAGACAGGGCGCTGGCGAGATTGGCCGACTGGCCAATTACCAGGATTTCCGCAGCGTCGCCGCCTAGCTGGAAATTGGCCCGCACCACACCGGTTTCCGGCACGGACACTTTCATCGACACGGGATCAGCGCCAACATAGCTGGCCACGACCGTATATTCGCCAGCGGGTACATCCCCGAAAACATAGCTGCCATCGCGGGCGGCAGTGGTCGTGCGGTTGAGTTCGACGATGGTCACCTCAGCAGCCTGCAATGCGACCGTGTCGGTTGCGTCGATGACATAGCCCTGGACTTCACCAGCCCAGGCAGGAGCGGCAAGCCCCATCGCGAGTGCGCCACTAGCTGTGGTAAGAGAGAGACGAGTACGGATCATGAGCGAGGTTCCCTGTTCAATTTGCAGGGTGCTCTAGGCATGCCGTATGACGAACGCCGGACTATCGTGTGACTGCTCGATTAAACTGGTTACACCTTAGGGACACTTGCGTGACCATCCGCCAAGACCGATTGCCTGGGCCTTATGGTGTGAATTGCCGCGACGCAGGGCAGGTGCAGAATGTCGGAGACGAATTGCGGTTCAACTCCGGGCAGTCAGCAACCAGCCAACTACCGCTCAAAGCCGAACATTACACCCGCCCCTCATCCAATTCTCGGACATCGGGCATAGCCTGCGAAACGCCGCACAGCTGACATGGCATGAATTGCTGGAGGGGCTTGCCTGACCGGGAGCGATCCCGGCTTTCGCCGGGATGACGGGGAGAACTCGGCGAAAGTGCAGTTTTCCTACACCGCCCTCACCTGCTATGCCGCCAGCGGCTCTTTCACACGGTCGATCCTTCAACCGCACAGGCGGGATTGTGCCTGCTCAGGCGGCCAAGGTTTTTTGGCCTCAGGACAGTGTGACAAGTGTGACATCCGCTCAGCTTGCGCGCTGCGAAGCTGAAC
>JAGREF010000364.1 GCA_020446665.1 Sphingomonadaceae bacterium | reverse complement strand
TCATGAAGTCGAGCACCGACAGGCCCGAGGAAAACCGCGCGCGGCGTCCGGTCGGAAGAACGTGGTTCGGCCCGGCAACGTAATCGCCGATCGCTTCCGGGGTATGACGACCGAGGAACACGCTGCCGGCGTGCCGGATTTGTGCGAACAGCGCATCGGCATCGTCGGTGGCGATGGCGACGTGTTCGGCGGCAAGCGCGTTGGCCAGCGCGGGCGCTTCGCCCAGGCTTTCCACCTCGATGATAACGCCGTGCGCGTTCCAGCTTTCGTTGGCGACTCTGGCCGTCGGCAGCATCTGGATCGCGATGCGAACCCGGTCGGCAACGGTATCGGCGAATACGGCATCGTCGATGATCAGGATCGATTGCGCGGCGGGATCGTGTTCGGCCTGGCTGAGCAGGTCTGCGGCGATGACGTCGGGATCGTTGCGGGCATCGGCGATGACGAGAATTTCGCTTGGTCCTGCCACCATGTCGATGCCGACGACGCCATAAAGCTGGCGTTTGGCCTCGGCCACCCAGGCGTTGCCGGGGCCGGTGATGACGTCGACGCGGCTAATGCGGTCGGTGCCATAGGCAAGCGCGGCCACCGCCTGCGCCCCGCCGACGCGCCAGATCTCGTCCACGCCCGCGATATGCGCAGCGGCGAGCACCAGCGGATTGACCTCGCCGCCCGGCGTCGGCGTGGTCACGACCAGCCGCTCGACGCCCGCGACCTTGGCCGGAATCGCGTTCATCAGCAGCGAGGAGGGATAGGCCGCGCGCCCGCCGGGGACATAGAGCCCCGCCGCATCCACCGCGCGCCAGACCGCGCCCAGGCGAACCCCGGCTTCATCGACATAGTCCCGGTCTGCGGGCAATTGCGCTTCGTGATAGGCGCGAATGCGGGCGGCTGCGAGTTCCAGCGCGTCGCGCAATTCTGGTTCCAGCGCGTCATAGGCGGCGGCGCATGCTTCCGCCGGGATACGCCAGTCGGTCTCATTTTCGAGCCGATGCCCGTCAAATCGGGCGGTGTAATTCACCAAGGCGGTGTCGCCGCGGCTCTTCACTTCATGCAGGATCGCGCGCACATCGCTGGCGACATCGCCCGCGCTTTCGCGCCGGTCCTCCACCAGCCGCGCAAAATCCCGCGCAAAGGCAGGGTCGGAAGAGCGCAGCAGCTTCATCAGGCGGCCTTGCGCGCCTGAGCGTCAGCGCGGAATGCCTCGACCAGTTCCGCCACGCGCGGATCGGTTTTCAAGGCAGCGCGATTGACGATCAACCGGGCGGAAATCTGCACGATCACCGATGTTTCCACCAGCCCGTTGTCCTTCAACGTGCGGCCGGTGGAAACCAGATCCACGATCCGTCCGCACAGGCCCAGGCTGGGGGCGATTTCCATTGCGCCGTTCAGCTTCACGCATTCGGCCTGCACGCCTTGCCGCTCGAAATGACGGCGGGTGAGGTTGGGATATTTGGTGGCCACGCGGACATGGCTGTAACTGTCGATAGGGGCCGCACCCCCGGCCGGTTCCGCCACGGACAGGCGGCAATGCCCGATATCCAGATCGACCGGCGCGTAGAGATCGGAATAGTCGAATTCCTCGATCACGTCAGACCCGACAATGCCCACCTGCGCCGCACCATGCGCGACGAAGGTCGCCACATCGAATGCGCGCACGCGGATCAGCCGCATATCCTCGCGCGTCGTGGCGAATGTGAGCGAGCGGTTGCCCTTGTCGTGGAAGGCCTCTTCAGGCACCACGCCAGCGCGGGCCATTACGGGAAGGGCTTCGTCAAGAATCCGGCCCTTGGGAATGGCAAAGGTCAATGGTGTTGTCATGGCGGGGCGGCACTTACGGAGAAGTGGAGAAAAGGGCAATGGCTCAGCAGCCCCATGGGGTGATGCATACGCGTTCCGTCGTGGACGGGATCAGGTGGCAGGCAGAGCATGCCGAGCAGGCAGGGGCCCATTGCACCGGCCGGGTCATTCGCGCGCTGCTGGCGGCGATGGAGACCGATACCGCCACGGCACTAAGAATGCGCAATTGGAAGGGGCTGCTGCTGGAAGATGCCATGCCGCTGCGGATTACCGGCGGGCTGCATAATTTGCTGATCACAGGCGATGATACGCGGCTGGAGCCGGTCTATGCCGGATTGCTGACCGATCAGGTGACAATTGACGCGCTGGTTTGCGACATGTTCGAGCAGTGGGATCACCGCCTGCTGCCCTGGCTCGACGGGCCGCCACAAACCAATGAGGCAGGGCGCTCTGCCAGCATCATGGCGGGTCTGCTGTGGCTGTCCGGGCGGCTGGGGCCGAAATTTGCGCTCAACGAAATCGGCGCGAGTGCGGGCGTCAACACGATGATGGACCGCTATCACTATGATCTGGGCGGGGTGCAGGCGGGGCCAGCAGATTCGCCGATGCAGATCGCACCTGAATGGCGCGGCGATGCACCGCCTGCGGGCGAGGTGGAGATCGTCTCGATCCGGGGCTGCGACCAGTCGCCCATCGACCTGTCAGACCCGGCGCAGGCGCAAAGGCTGAAAAGCTATGTCTGGCCCGAAGCGCTGGAGCGGATGGGCCGGATCGAAGCAGCGATTGCGCTGGCGCAGGAGCGCAAGCCCGAACTGGAGCAGATGGATGCGGCCGAGTGGGTGCCGCTGGCGCTGGCCGAGCCGCAACCGCCGGGCGTCACCCGCGTGCTGTTCCACTCCATCGTCTGGCAATATATCCCCGAGGCAGGCCGCGCCGCGATTACCACCGCGATGGAACAGGCCGGAGCACAGGCGACGGCGGACAAACCGCTGGCGTGGATCATGCTGGAAACCAACAGAAAAACCTTCAAACACGAACTGCGCGTCCGCCACTGGCCCGGCGGCGAAGACTGGCAACTGCTCGGCGAAGCACACCCCCACGGCGCTTGGGTGGAGTGGGGTGGGTAGGGGGCAGTACCGTCATCCCAGCGAAAGCTGGGATCGCCCTTGGTCAAGCACTGCGCAGGAAGCAGCCAGTCGGCTTGACGGCAGGCTGACGAACCAAATTACCAATTGGCTGTATCATCGGAGCTGGCAGGCTTTGCTGGAGACCTGTGACGGGCATCACGCCGTCCAACGATTTGATTGCTATGAGCTTGTTGCAAGGGAGAGGTGAGTTGGGCGTCGTCACGAGAGACAAGTTGGATGAACTGATCGCATCGCTCGCCCCGGAGAGCTTGCTGCGCGCGCTCGACCCGCTTCAGCTTCATCAATTGCTTCATACCGCGACAGGCCGTGACCTGAAGCCGGGCGAAGCAATCATCACGCAAGGTGACGAAAATGGCGACTTTGCGGTCTGCCTCATCAGCGGCGTACTAAAGATCAGCATGGTGAGCGCTAGCGGGCGCGACATCATCCTGAATTATTGCGAACCGGGCGAGCTGGTGGGCGAGATCGCGATGCTCGATCATGGGCCGCGCACCGCTACTGTCACGGCAATCGTTCCGTCCACTGTGCTGCTGCTTCCCGGAAATGCCTTCCTTGAGAGCGCGTTGGCCAATCCCGCCTCAGCAGCGGGGATCATGCGCGAGCTGGCGCGCCGGGTCCGGCAGGTGAATCTTATGATCGAGAGCGATCGGACATTCTCCATGGCGCCTCGCCTGGCCCGGGCTCTGGTCCGGCTGCTTGATCGCGATAAGGGGGCGGGGCGGCTTCGCTTCGCACTCAGCCAAAGCGATCTGGGTGCATTTGCCGGGTTGGCACGCGAGAATGTCAATCGTTTGCTCGCGGACTGGGAAGGCAAGGGCATCGTGGCGCGGGAGGGTGGCGAATTGGTCCTGCGCAATGTGGACTACCTGATTGAGCTCGCAGAATTCGGTGAGGGTGGGTGAATTGGCGTTGCGTTGGTCGCCGCGGGACGCTGCACGTCGAGGAGATCGGCAAGCGGACGTTCCTGGATGCAGATCGACGCGGCCCAGAGCCCTGAATGACGAATTCGCATTTTTCTACCCATTGGCTGATTTCAGATAAGTTTCTGTATAAACGGAGGAAATGAATGACAATTTTTGGATCAACTCGCAATGTTGTGGCCGCATCTGCCATGTGTCTGGCGCTGGCCGCTTGCGGTTCGGGCGGCGGCATTGGCGGAATGTCAGGCGGCGAGATGAATCTGGCTGCAGGCCCGGATGCCTGCTTCAAGGCAGTGGCAGCAGAGATTGGAAACGATGCAAAAGTCTCTGAAATCACTACGATGTTCAGCCCCGGATCGGAGGTGGATTCTTCCGCGAGCGAACCCGCCGGCGCAGTGACCATTTGCTCAGCATATTATCAGAACCCGGAAGATCCCCGTAAGTTGCTGAGCATTACCTATGTTCCTGCGCTGGGTGGGTTTACCGATCCTGCCGAAGTTGAAATCAGCACCAGAGGCAATGCGGCAGACTTCAATCTTGACGATTACCTCATGCCCTTGTCGGATGTGAAAGCCGCAGAGCTTTCGCAAGTATTCGAAGCGAATGCCGACAAGCTGGCCGAAAAGTACAGCACCTATGCCTGGACCGGTGTGGACCTGGTCGAACCTGGTCAGTTCAGAGACGATTTTGCATTGCGGATCTCTTATGTCGGCCGCCTCAAGTCCAATGATGTGAAGGACGAAGGCTATGCCATCATCGCACTCGATGGAAAGACCGTGACCGAAGACAAGCTTTTCGATTGATGGTTCGGTGGTGCGCTTGTTGGCGGCAAAGCTGGCTGGCAAGCGCACCAATGACCGCCAAAGCGACATTCGGAGGAGTTGGGCTGCTAGAGGGCGGTACCGTCATCCCAGCGAAAGCTGGGATCGCCCTTGGTCGCGCATTGCGCGGGAAGAAAAGCGGGACCCCGGGTCATCCTGAGCTTGTCGAAGGGCCGGGGTGACGGGTTGGAGTGGCGGTTGTCGGCTTTTGGCCTCAATTGCGCCATGCCAGAGGATGGAGTGAGAAGCCGGAGTTGCTCCAGTGTTCAGCTGTGTTATTCTCCCCCAACTTACAGACAGGAGAAAACAAATGAGACGGCAGGGTAAGCAGCCAGGGATTATCGAAGGAATCTGGCCACCCATCTTGCTCGTCCTAGTCGGTGTTCCGATGGCTCTCGAACTGATAGCGCCTAACTCGTTTTATGGCGTGCGAACATCGGGAACGTTGGAATCTTTAGATGTCTGGTATCGTGCGAACTTCTTTGCCGGTATGGCAGCAGTGGTGTGCGGCGGTGCGGCAATTTTAATCAATCTGGCAATCATCCGGTCAACGACTATCCGCGAAGACCAGAAATGGTGGCTCACTCTGGGAACATTCTTACTTGCAGCCGGAGCAGCGGTAGGCGCTGGGCTCCTTGCTGGTTAAAACTTAAAGTAGGTCCACTCCGGGTGGGTTCCCGCAGGCCCGTTCACATACGCTTGCTTCCGGCCAGCCTCCCACCCCCTACCGCGCCAGAAACTCATCCATTGCTGCATTCACCACATCGGGGCGTTCCCATGGCACGAAATGGCCGCAGTCGCGCACTTCTACCAGCGTGTAGTCGTCGATCACCGTGTCCAGCCCGTCCAGATTGGCGGCGGGCAGGGCGAGATCGTCCATCGCCCAGATTACCAGCGTGGGGATGGTGAGATTGGGCAGGGTGGGCATTTGCGCGTCGGCGGGTACTGCGAAGGGGGCGTCCATCGGCGGGACCACAATTGGCGTGGCGCGGTACCAGTTGAGCATGGCGCGCGCGGCGTCACGATTCTGCCAGTCGGCCAGCAGCGTGTCGCGCTCTTCCTGCTCCATCGCGTCGGAGCGGGTCCAGCGCACGGCTTTGAGCAGGATGCCGACCAGCCCGTGTTCTTCCACCAGCGCATCGTTTGCCGGGTCTCGGAATTCGCGGATATACTGGCTGGAGGCGCGCTGCCCCTCATGCGTATAGAGCAGTTTCTGGAAGATCATCGGATGCGGGGCATTCATGATCACCAGCCGTTCGACCCGGCCGGTCATTTGCCCCATGATCGCCGCGCCCCAGGCAAGCGCGCCGCCCCAGTCGTGACCGACCAGCGTGAATGTCTCCACCCCCAGCGCATCCGCCAGCTGGAAGATGTCGCCGATCAGCTTGTCGGGTTTGTAGCTTTCCACATCCTGCGGCTTGGACGATCCGCGATAGCCGCGCTGATCGGGCACGATGCAGCGAAACCGGCTGGCAAAATGCTTCACCTGATGCCGCCATGTACGGTGCGATTCCGGGAAACCATGCAGGAAGATGATCGCAGGGGCATCCTCCGGCCCGCTGATTTGCACATCGAGCTCTATGCCAGAGGCGAGCGTAACCCTTTGCAATTGCGTCATTTCCCTGCATCCTCTTCCATCTGTTGCGCATAGCCGCTGGCGATGAAGGCGGCGAGCTGGTCAAACAGCGCATCGGGCGTCTTGCGCATTTCGCCCATTTGCAGTTCTACCCCGCGCGCCACGATGATTTCCCGTTCCCCTGCGGCGATGGCGTCAATCATGTCGCGCGCGGCTTCATCAGCGGGAATGCCGTTTTCGATCGCTTCATCGCTGCGTCCGCGCTGGCTGCCATCGGCGGTGAGCGCATTGCGCGAGACATCGGTCTGTACTGATCCGGGGGCGATGGTGTGGACAGAAATGCCCTCCACCGACATTTCAGTGCGCAGCGCATCGGCATAGCCGATAATCCCGAATTTCGCCGCGCTATAGGCCGTGCGCAGCGGCGCGCCGACCTTGCCCGCAACCGAAGAAACGAACACCAGCCGGCCAGACTGGCGCGCCACCATGGCAGGTAGCAGCGCCTGCGTCAGCGCGATGGGGGCGAGCAGATCGACATCGACAATGCGCTGATAGACGGGGAAGGCTGTTTCCTTCGCCAGCGAGCGTTGCGAGATACCGGCATTGTTGACCAGCATGTCCACCCCGCCGCTCCAGCTTTCGGCCTGTTCGACCATGGCCGGAAGGCTGGCATAATCTGTGGTGTCAAAAGGCAGCACCAGATGGTCCGGGCAATCCGCCGCGACCCCGGCCAGCGCCGCTTCATTGCGACCGGACAGGATCAGCCGTGCTCCGCGCGCCGCCAGTTCGCGCGCCAAAGCCGCGCCAATGCCGGAGGATGCGCCGGTGATCCACACCGCTTGCCCTGCAAATGCCATCGCTCTTTCCTTTATGGTGCTCTTAATCCTAGAACCGGCTTTCCTCGCGCAGTTTCAACCCCGCCGTTTGCAGCGGAGTGACAGCCTCGCGGAATTTGCCCGGCGTCATTCTGGTAAAGCGCTTGAACTCGCGTGTCACATGCGACTGATCGAAATAGCGCAATTCGGCCAGATCCTCGTCGCTGGGGCTGGAAAAGCCGCGCATGGCGGTGGCCATGTCGAGAAAGCGGCTGCGGCGCAGCACGGCCTTGGGAGTCAGGCCAAAGGCATGCTGGCAGCGGCGCGCCAGCTGGCGGACAGACAGGCCAATCTCGCGCGCGGCATCCTCCACCCGGATCGCGCTGTCGATGCGGGAAAACCGTTCAAACTTCGCCATTTGTGCATCGCTGTGCCAGCTGCCGATTTGCGCCAGCCGCGCGCGGATCGCATCGCTCATTGCAGCGATCTTGCTTTCGTCATTACCTGCATTTTCGACCCCGGCCTGCATGGACGCGGCAAGATCACCCCACAAATCCGCCAGTGGCATTAGCGTGTCGAGATAGCGGCTGTGCGGTTCGTTGAAGAAGGCGCGCCAGCCGCTGGGGCGGATGGCAAAACCGGCCACGGCAAAGCTGCCCTTTACCCGCACCGGCAGCGGAGAGCGGTTAGCCCCGAAAAAAATCGTCCGGCTCGGCTGGCTCCATTCACCGGGGGCAATCTCGCCCGCCCAGTCCCCTTTCAGCAGGCAGCGGACAAAGGCGGTTTCCGAAAGCAGGAAATCCTCAATCACCATATCGGCGGGCAATTCCGCCTCGAACACATAGAAACGCCGCACGAAGGGCGCGAGATCTTCTGACGGATGGTATGTCCGCGAAAGCAGCATCAGGCCGGAGCGCTGGCCTTGATGGCGAGGGCATGAACCCGCTGGCCGGGAATGTCCCCCAGCGCGTGATTGACCATGCGCTGCATTTCCAGCCGGGACTTGCCGGCAAAGGCATCGGCCACGATCACGATGGTGAAATGCGATTCGCCGCTGCCATCGTCGCCCGCATGGCCATGGTGGCTGGCGCTGTCATTGATCACGTCCAGCGCCACGGGCGAAAACGCTTCTGCCAGCAAATTTTCCATCTCGGTCTGAAGCGGCCCGGCCATTTTTCTCTAACTCCTGTTTGCATTTCTTATGGGATTTCGCTTGGTAAGATACAATGCGCAGCGACAGGTTCCACGGACGTTTTCACAATGATGGTCGCCAATGCGACGCACCCGGTTGCGAGGAAGCGGGCGAATTCCGCGCGCCCGGCAGCCTGCCCTCCGGCTTTGACGGGCCGGGTGAATGGCGCTGGTTCTGCCTCGACCATGTTCGCGAGTTCAACGCTGGCTATGACTGGTTCGAAGGGATGAGCGCGGAGGAGGTGATCCGCGCGCAGTCACCCGTCGCCGGATGGGAACGCGAAACCCGCGCCTTCCGCGCCGATGCCGGAGTGGACGGGATGCCGCGCTGGGCCGACTTTGACGACCCGCTCGATGCCATCGGCATGCGCGCCAGCCAGATCAAGGCAAGGGCGGCAGGCAACCGTGCCGCCTATGACCGCTTCACCCCGCGCGAACGCGAGGCCTTGAACGCGATGGGGCTGAAAGGCGATGCCGACCGCCACCAATTGCGCAAACGCTATTCCGAACTCGTCCGCCGCTACCACCCCGACCGCAATGGCGGCGACCGGCGGCACGAAGCACGGCTGGGCCGCGTGGTGGAGGCGTATCAGCTACTGCGGAAAAGCACGGCATTTGGGTAGGGCGAGGGCGGCATTGGGAATTCACACAGGCGCGGGGCACAGAGGAAGATTGCGGCTGCGCCGGTGTGGTTCGCGCGGCGGCGCAGACCACAGTCGTCCGCGCCTTTGCCGCAAGCGCGTGGCGCCTGCTATTCCCCGCCACCCTGCGCGGCGGCGATCAGCTCCATGTCGATGGCTTTTGCCGCCTTGTAGGCATCGCGGGCGCGCAGGCGCTCGGCATAGGCTTCAAAGCTGGGGCGGCTGGGGATGGACTTGAAGGCGAGGCCCCAGTCCACCTGGCTGCCGACATAGACATCGGCCATGGTGAAGCGATCACCGCAGACATAGTCGCCGCTTTCAAGCATCGAATCGAGCGTGTCGATCGTGCGGTCGAAATTGCCGAAACCGGCCATACCTTCGCGATCGGGCGGAACCTGCCAGCCCATCGCATTGGCGACCACCGCCTGTTCCACCGGCCCGGCGGCAAAGAAGAACCAGCGGAAATGATCCGCGCGTTCGGCATCTGTGGGCAGCAGGTCGCGGCCCGCCGTTTCAGCGAGATAGTGGCAGATGGCGGCGGCTTCCGTCACCACATGGTCACCGCTGTCGGCGTGGTGGATGATCACCGGCACCTTGCCCATCGGATTGGCAGAGGCGAGGGCAGCGGGGCGGTTGGCCCAGTCCACCAGCACGGTCTGATAGCTGGCCCCTGCCTCATGCAGCGCCCAGCGCGCGATCT
>JAGREF010000363.1 GCA_020446665.1 Sphingomonadaceae bacterium | reverse complement strand
AGGTTGAGTTCCCAGATGCGCTGGCCGGTGACCAGTTCATAGGATGCCATGCGGCCACCCTGCCCCAGCGCAAAGACGCGGCCCTGATCGATGATCGGATCGGCGTCGATATCGGTCAGCGAGCCAACTTCCGTGGAAATGGAGGTGCGAGCCAGCGCGTCTGCCCACAGCGAGCGACCGTTTTCATAACGATAAGCAACCAATTCGCCAGTCGAATAGCCTGCGACAACGGTGCCCTGCCCGGCAGCAGGAGCAGCCACACCGAACACACCGGCCTGTCCGGTAGAAGCGGATTCCTGCCACGCCAGCGCGCCGTCTGCGGCGTTAAGCGCGAAAATCTGGTTGTCCTGCGTCATCACGAAAACATTGCCGAATGCCAGCGTGGGGGAGCCGCGCAGCGGGCCAGCGGGTTTCATCTTCCAAACTTCCGCGCCGTTGGCGGCATCAAGCGCCACCACATCACCCACGCCATCAGTGGCGTATACACGACCGCCTGAGAAGCTGACGCCGCCGCCAAATCCGGAATTTTGCAGCTTGCTGTCCAGCTTGATTTCATGGGTCCACAACCGGCTGCCATTTGCTGCGTCAAACGCATGGACCTTCGCATCGGTGTCCATCACGAACAGCTTGCCATCGCCAATAACCGGAGCCGCTGCCAGCCGACGGGACGGGCTCGACCCGGCAATGCTGGCGGTCCACGCCTGAGACGGGTTATCTGCCAGGGCAAGGTGGCCATAGGCCTTGCTCGCCGTGCCGCCCGCCTGCGCCCATTCGGCATTGGCCTGTGGCGGAGGCAGCACCACGGTGATGCCCTGCAAATTGGGATCGACCTGTGCCCCGCTTTCGATCTTGGACAGGATGGGCGTGCGTTCACCCACCGTCGGGGTGTTCTTCTTGTCGCCACCGCCGAACAATCCGCCACTGCAGGCAGACAGCGCGAATGCGAGTGTGCCGACAAGGGCAGTTCGCCCGGTGCGATTAAGAGTGCGCATGGTCATGCTACCTGCCTGTCCTGTATTCATTTCTGTGCCGGTGCTGAAGGCCGTGTAATGCCCTCACCTTCCAGCAGTTCATCTACATCTTCGATGGCATCCACACCCAACAGCCCGGCCATCTGGCGCGCGCGCGAGCGAAGCGTTTCCGGCACATCTTCGTCTTTCGCCATTTCGGCGAACATTGTCCCGGCTTCCTTTTCCTTGCCCTGGTCAAGCAAAGCCATGGCGACCAGTTCGCCCGCGCTGCCGAAATAGGGTTTGCCCGGCACCGCCAGCGGGCGGATGCGCTTTTCGACCTCGGCCGGCTTCATGCTGTCATAGCGCAAGGTAACTTCGCGAATAGTGGCAAGGTCACGCAGTTCCTGAGGCGCGTCAGCGTCTGCCGAAACGGCAGCAAAAATCTCCAGCGCTTCCTTTTCCTTGCCCTGTTCCACCAGGGCGCCGGCCTTCAGCATGCGGGCGATGCTGCGCGCACCTGGGGCGCCATCTTCGATCACCGGATCTGCCTTTTCCGCAGCGCCAGAGAAATTGCCTGCCTCAGCCTGGTCAAGCGCACTGATGATCGCTTCGGAATCCGCTTCCATCGCGGCTTCCTGTCGGCTGTCCCAATAGAGATAGCCGCCAAAGGCAGCGAGGCCGAGCACTAACAGCCCGATCAGCGGGCGGCCGAACTTGCTTGCAAACTCGGCATACTGGTCTTGCCGAACGGCATCATCGACTTCGCGCAGCAGCACATCTTCCTGTGCGGCCTGCTTTTGCGCTTTCGGGTCGTCTTCGGGCTTTTTAGAACTGGGTATCAGGGCCACGCAGGCTTCTCTTCTTGAATTGCTGCAATTCAGGGCGTCTGGCGTCTTTAGCCTATGAAACCGCCAATTCAATCGGCGATTGCGCGCCTGTCCCCTATGAATTGCGCATGTCGGCCTGAACGCGAGGTGAAGGAACGGGTAGACTAGGCCGGCTGGGGCCGCCCCATGGCTGATGTGTAGAGCCGCCGATAGGCTGCAATCATCGCCTTTTCATCGAATTCCGCCACGGCTTTTTGCCGGTTTGCTTCGCCGAGTTGTTTTCTCAAGCCCGGATCAACGGCCAGAGCCCGCAGAGCCCCGGCCAATGCCTTTTCATCGCCCCTGGGCGTGATGAAGGGACGGTTTTCCTCCGCCACCATGAACGGGACATCACCCACTTGCGGTGCCACTGCAGGAACGCCAGCTGCCATCGCTTCCAGCAGCGAAAGCGGCGCTTGCTCGCTGTTTGAGGACAGCGCAAAAATATCAAACAGGCCGACCACCTTGGCCGGATCCTTGGCGAAACCGGGCAAATGAACCCGATGGCCAATATTGAGATCGGCAGCGGCATCCCGGATCACATTGCGCTCTGGCCCCTCGCCCACGATCACCAGCTGCCATTCTTCCGGCATGTCGGCAAAGGCCCGCACCAGCCGGGGCAAGTTCTTGACCGGGCGCAGGCCAGCCATGGTACCCACCCAGAATTCGCCCTTGCGCTTAACGATACCGCGCAACGAGTCCGGCTTTGGTCGCTTGGCGAAATTGATGGTGGGTATGCCATTGGGGATCAGCTTGACCCGCCCCATCGGCTGCAGCCACGTGTCGAGCGCGATTTCCTCCAGTCGCTCGGACGGGACCACGAGCCCCGATGACTTGCCCAACGCGATCCGGCGATACCAGTTACGGCTGGTCTTGAGCTTTTCCTGCTCATCCTCGTTAAAGCCATCTTCGTGATGCACCAGCGGGGGCAGGCCCAGCATATCGCTGAACAAAGTATGCGCCATCACCGCGTCCATCGCGCCCCAATTATAGGTCAGCACGAGGTCATAGAGCTTCATTGCCTGCGCCAGCTTCAGCAACCGCCCTGGCCAAGGCATGCCCTTAAGCCGCGGGAAGTCCTTTGGGTAAGCCACTGACACTCCGCCAAAAACATGGGTCGCAGCTTCCATCGCATCGACCTCGGCAGAGACGACCGTATGGCTGAAATCGCGCCCAAAGGCGTTCATCAATTGCACGGCGCGCAGCTCTTTCCCGCCAGCGGAAAAGGTTGAGTGCAGATGCAGGATGCGCGGATTTTCAGTCATTGCACACGCTCCAGCAATGCGTCGATCCCGGCTAGCGCCGCCTCTTCATCCAGCATCGGCGCATGACCCACGCGCGGCACGCTCACTGCCTCGGACAGAGGCAGGCGGCGGAGCATTTCCTGCAAGGTGGCCTCGGACAGGACATCGGAAAACTCCCCGCGCAGGATCGCAACCGGGCAGTGCGACAAGGCCTCCAATGCGGGCCACAGATCCACGCCGGCCTCTCCATCGGGCTGGTTGAAGGGTTCGGCAACGGCCATGTCATAGTCAAAGGCAATGCGCCCGCTCTGCCCAATCACCATGCAGCGCTTGGCCATGCCGATCCATTGGTCGATCTCGTAATCGGGGAACGCATGACCATGGGTTTCCTGCAGCGCACGGGCGGCATGCATCCAGGTAGGGAAACTGCGGCCTTGCCCCACATAGTCCCGGATGCGCTCCAGCCCTTCTGCTTCGATAGCAGGGCCAATATCGTTCAGAACTGCCCCGGCAATGCGGCTGGCATCGCGGCTGGCAAGCAGCATGGTGAGCAGGCCGCCGAGCGAAGTGCCCACCGCGACAAATCGTCCCAGCGCCAGCTCTGCCAGCAGCGCTTCAATATCCTCAATATAAGTCGCGGGGGTGTAGCTCATCGCATCGCGCGCATATTCGCTATCCCCACGCCCGCGCAGTTCGGGCACGATCACCCGGTGCCGCCCGGCAAGATGCGCAGCCAGGGCCTCGAAATCCCGGGCATTGCGCGTCAGGCCATGCAGGCACAATACCGGCAGCGCGCCGTCAGGCCCGGCATAGTCGCGATAATGAAGCGACAGGCCATCCGGGCTGGTCCAATGGTGATCACCCCAAGGCAGTTTAGATGCTTCCTTGTCCATGCAGACGCCGTAATTCCCGGATATTTGTGTTTGATCCCTGCGCGCCCTGTTGCACAGCGCGGCGCGCATGGCCAGTATCACCTGATGCGCCCTGAACCGCAAGC
>JAGREF010000362.1 GCA_020446665.1 Sphingomonadaceae bacterium | reverse complement strand
GTCCCGCCCATGTCGAAACCGATCACCCGGTCAAACCCGGCCTGCTGGCTCGTTTGCGCCATGCCAACAATCCCGCCTGCGGGGCCGGAGAGGATCGCATCCTTCCCGCGAAACGCACTGCGCGCGGCCAGCCCGCCATTGCTCTGCATGAACAGCGGATCGTGGCCTTCCCCCAGCCCCGCCGCCAGTTGCGCGGTATAGGCCTGCAGCACCGGCGAGAGATAAGCGTCCACAATCGTCGTATCCGCCCGCCCGACCAGCCGCGCCAGCGGCGAGACGCGGTGGCTGACCGCGATTTCCTCGAACCCTGCCTCTGCCGCCAGCTGTGCCAGCTCTTCCTCATGCTGCGTGAAGCGCCAGCCATGCATCAGTGCGATGGCGACAGCGCGCAGGCCGCTTGCCCGTGCCGCTTTCAGCCCCGCCAAAGCAGCCATGCGGTCAAGCGGCTGATAGACCGTGCCATCCGCCCCGATCCGTTCCGCCACTTCCAGCACCCTTGCCGCCAGCGGAGTGGGCTTGCGAATGGCGAGCGCGAAAATGTCGGGCCGTTCCTGCGTACCGATGGCGGGCAGATCGCCCAGCCCCTGCGTGGTCACTAGCAGCACCGGCTCGCCCTTGCGCTCCAGCAGGGCATTGGTGGCGATGGTCGTGCCTATCCTGATGTCGGCGGGCGGCAGTGGCCCGTCCTCCACCCCGGCAAGCCGCCGCATCGCTTCCAGTGCGGCGTCTTCATACTGCGCCGGATTCTCGGAAAGCAGCTTGGCAGTGTGCACCGATCCGTTGGGTGCGCGGGCAACCACATCGGTAAAGGTCCCGCCCCGATCAATCCAGAACTGCCAGCGCCCGCTCATGCACTTGCCTATGGCCCTGCCGACTTGGGCTCGCAAGCCATGCCGGTGACCAATCGTTAACCATCATGCTTCATACCTCAGTCTGAACAATTAGGAAAAGTGGGGCCATGGACGACCTGCTGGCAGAATTTGTCGCGGAAACCCGCGAAATGCTGGAAGCGCTGGAGAGCGAAATCGTCGCCTGGGAACAGGTGCCGGGGGACAAGGCACGCCTGGATGCAATCTTCCGCTTCGTGCACACTGTGAAAGGCAATTGTGGTTTCTTTGACCTGCCCCGCCTTGCCAAATTAAGCCATGCTGCGGAGTCCGCGCTGGCAGAAGTCCGCGCAGGTCGCCGCCAGCCCGATAGCGCGCTGGTCGATGCGGTGCTGGCCACTATCGACAGGATCGTGGCCATGGTCGATGCGCTGGAAGCAGGGCAGGACTATCCCGAAGGCGGTGATGACGCGCTGATGGCCGCACTGGAACCCAGCAATGACGATGGCGGAGAGGCAGCTGCCCTGCGCGCGCAATCGGTTGATAAAGGGCAGGCCAATAGCCCCGGTCGCGATGGCCCACGTTCGATCCGCTTGCCGGTGGAATTGCTCGACCGGGTGATGTCGGGCGTGTCCGATATGGTGCTGGCGCGCAATGAACTCGCCCGCCGTCTGCGCGATTATGGGGTGGAGCCGACGATTGACGGCCCGTTTGAACGACTATCCGCCGTGCTGGATGATGTCCGTGACGGGATCACCCGCATGCGCATGCAGCGGATCGAGCACTTGTTCAATGCCTTCCCCCGGCTGGTCCGAGACCTTTCGGCAGAACTGGGCAAGCAAGTGCTGATCGATGTTGAAGGCGGCGAAGTGGAGCTCGACCGTGAGATGGTCGAAATGATCCGCGATCCGCTTACGCATATTATCCGCAACGCAGTGGATCACGGTTTTGAAACTCCAGCCGAACGGATCGCAGCTGGTAAGCGCGAGATCGGCTTGCTGCATATTTCCGCCCGTCAGTCTGGCAACCGCATCCTGATCGCGGTCAGCGATGATGGGCGCGGGATTGATACCGGCAAACTCGCGGACAAGGCCGTGGCCAGCAAGATCGCCAGCCGGGCTGAAATAGCCGCAATGGATGAGGACGAAAAACTCGCTCTGATCTTTGAACCTGGCATCTCCACCGCGGCTGCGGTTACTTCCATTTCCGGGCGCGGCGTGGGCATGGATGTCGTCCGCGCCAATATTGAGCGTGTCGGCGGGACGATTGACGTTACCAGCGCCCCCGGCAAGGGCACACGCATCTTGCTGTTCCTGCCGCTGACGCTCAGTATTATCCCGGCGCTGACCATCGAATGTTGCGGCCAACGATATGCCATTCCCCGGTCCTATATCGAGGAAATCATCCATTCCCGTTCAGGTAGTGCAGAACTGGTGCAAATGGGCGACGCGTGGCTGGCAACGGTCCGAGGAGAGCGCATTCGCTGCCTTACGCTGGCAGCAGTATTCGGCATTGATCAGCAATCCGGCCCGCAGCGGGCTACGCTCATTCTGGTACGGCTGGCAGGTGGGGATTTCTTTGCTCTCGCCGTGGACCGCGTGTTGGACCACGAAGAGCTGGTCATCAAGCCGTTGGCACCAGCAGTCATGGCGACCGGCCTCTATGCGGGCACTTCGCTGCTTGACGATGGCAGCCCGGTGCTGATGCTCGACATCGCCGGGATCGCCCGCAAACATGACCTGATCAGCGATGTGCATCGCCGCGTGCGGCGCGAGCTTCCGGGTCTGGAGCATGCTGTCTCCGCTGAAAATGGCGTTCCGGTGCTGCTGTTCACTGGTCTGGATAGTCGCCGCCGTGCTGTGCGGCTGGATGTCGTCAACCGGGTTGACAAGGTTGAACCAACCTCGGTGACGCTGACCGATGATGGTGCGCGGATCGTGCTGGATGACAAGGTCTTCCCGCTGGCCGGAGTAAATCGCGGCGCTGTGCCGGAAGGCCGTTTCCCGATCCTGCGGCTCAGCGATGGCAAGTGCGAACTTGCCTATGCCGTGCAGGCAATTGCCGATTCCGCGCAGATTGACGGGGAAATTTCTCCCGCTGCCCGCGCTGGCGAGATTGAAGGAATCGCCCTGGTTGAAGGAGAGCCTGTAGAAGTGCTGGATTGCCACTGGCTGTTTGCCAGCGAACAACGCGGGTCGGCTGTGTTGAATCCGGCAACCTGCCGTTTTGATGGCAATGATCCCTGGCTGGACACCATCCTGCGGCCGCTCGCGGAAAGTGCCGGTTATCGTGTGGTCAGCGATGAAACCCAGCATGCCGATGTCGTGATAACCACCAATGGTTTGGGCGATGGCGCGGGCAGTGATGCAGATGGCGCCGGAAACCGTATCCGCGTAGTCTCTGATCCGGATATTGCCGGGCGAGAAGCCGGGACGATCTATCGCTATGACCGTGCCGGGTTGCTCGCCGCGCTGGCGCAAGCACGCATGGGGAGAGTGGCATGAGCGAGCTGCTACTCCTCGCCCGTATCGCCGGGCGTCGTATCGCCTTCCGGGCGCTCGATGTAAATTCGGTGGTGGAGATTGACACGCTCACGCCGGTTCCCGGAACGCCCTCCTTCGTCTCCGGACTTGCTGCCCTGCGCAGCCGGGCGCTGACCGTGATCGACAGCGCAAAGGCGCTTGAACTGGAACAGGCGACGACGGGCCTCGAAGCCATCGTGACCGAGCATGATGGCCACCTTTACGCCCTCCAGGTCGAAGCGGTGGAAGATGTGGCAGAGGCTCTGTCCGAACCGCAGGATGTGCGCGGATCAGTCGGCCCCGGCTGGGAACACGCCGCACGCGGCATGGTGGAAAGCTCCGCCGGCCCCATCCTGCTGCTTGATGCGGGCGCAATTATTGCAGGCCCTGCGCATTCTGCGCTGCGGGCGGCTTAAGCGCTTGGTTACTTCAATGGGACTAGAATTCGCCGAAGGAAGGGAACGGCAATGAAGAACTGCCTGATAGTTGATGACTCGCGGGTGATCCGCAAGGTTTCGCGGCATATTCTCGAAACCATGGGCTTTGCCGTGGATGAAGCGGAAAATGGACAGTTGGGGCTGGAAGCATGCGATGCCAACATGCCCGATGTCATCCTGCTTGACTGGAACATGCCGGTCATGACCGGGATCGAATTCATCACGCAACTGCGCCAACGCGAAGGTGGCGACAAGCCCAAGGTCGTGTTCTGCACCACGGAAAACGACGTGGCCCATATTCGCGAAGCGATCAGCGCCGGTGCCGACGAATATGTCATGAAGCCGTTCGATCACGAAACGCTCCAGATCAAGCTGCAACTGGTTGGCGTAGCTTAGGGCGCCGCCATGCGCAGCGCTGCCCCTCAATCCCGGGCGGTCACCGAACAGGACAAACCGCCCCTGGCTGACGCGATCCGCGTTATGATCGTGGACGATTCTCTTGTCGTCCGCTCAGCCCTGCGTCGCGCCATCGAAGATGCGTCCGGCATGTCTATCGTCGCGACTGCCTCGAGCGGCGAACAGGCGATCAGTCAGCTCGCAACGGTCCAGGTCGATGTAATCCTGCTTGACCTCGAAATGCCCGGCATGGGCGGACTCGAAGCGCTCCCCCGGATTATCCGGGAAGGGAGCGGCGCGCGAGTGCTGATTGTCTCCTCGCTTACCAGTGAAGGAGCGGAGGCAACCCTTACCGCGCTGTCCATGGGGGCAGCCGATACTTTGCTGAAACCGGTGACGGGCGGATTTGATGACGCCTACCGTGCGGACTTGCTCGCCCGGATTCGCGCTTTGGGCGGCAAAGAGCATCGCCCGGCCCCGGCGAAATTGCCTGTTCAGTCAATGCGCCCGGCGCGCTTGTCTGCCAAGCGGCCGCGCATAGTCGCAATTGGAGCATCGACCGGTGGCATCCACGCCCTGTGCCTGCTGCTCAAGGCCTTGCCACGCAATTTTGATCTGCCGATTGCGGTGACCCAGCATCTGCCCACCTCCTTCCTCCCGGTCTTTGCGCGCCAGCTGGAACTGGCTTCCGCGCGCAAGGCCAGCATTGCTTCAGACGGGTCTGTGGCCAAGGCAGGGGAAATCCTGATCGCACCGGGTGAAGGCCATATGATGTTCACCCGCCGCGGAGAGCAGATCATTGCCCGTATTTCAGACTTCCCCACTCCCAGCGGGTGCCGCCC
>JAGREF010000361.1 GCA_020446665.1 Sphingomonadaceae bacterium | reverse complement strand
GCCAGCCTGTTCGGCTATCTCAACTGGCATTTTGACGAAACCTATATCCTGCTGTTTCGCCAGAAGGGCTGGTGGTGGAAGCTGGCCAAAAGCCTTGCGCGCTACTGGTTCGACTGGCCGTTCCGTTTCAAGAGCCGCAAGGATCGCCGCCTGACATTGGGTAATGCGCTGGTAGGCGGGCTGCGCATGGCGCTCAATGAACGCAAGGTGCCACTGTGGCTGGAAAGCCCGCTGGAAGAGCTGGTGGAGGAAGGTGGCAAAGTCACCGGCGCTGTCATCCGCCATCGCGGCAAGGCGCTGCGTATCCGTGCACGCAAGGGCGTGGTGCTGGCCGCAGGCGGTTTCGACAAGAACCAGCAGATGCGCGATGAGAACGCCCCGCTCTACAAGAGTGCGCTCTATTCGGGCGGCACCAGCGGCAATACCGGGGATTCAATACGCGCCGGACAGTCAGTCGGTGCGCAGACCATGAACATGCACTCGGCCTGGGCCGCGCCAGTGTTCTATGTCCCCGGTGAAGATCGCGGGCGGCTGTGCACCATTGAACGCGCCCTGCCCGGCTGCATCATGGTCAACCAGAAGGGCGAGCGTTACCTCAACGAAGCGGCCAGCTATCACATTGTCGGCCAGCAAATGGCCCGGCGCGAGGCCGAGCATGGCGATGCCAGCCCGACATGGTTCGTGTTTGATCACTCCTATCGCCACAAATATCCGGTCGGCCCGCTGCTGCCGCTGGTGCCGGACTGGGCGCAGAACGGCATGGTCAAGACGATCCTGAAGAAGGGCGCGACCATTGTTGAGCTGGCGCAGGATATGGGCGTGGACCCGGCTGCGCTGGAAGGGACGATTGCGCGCTTCAATGAAGGCGCAGCCAAGGGCGAAGACCCCGATTTCCACCGGGGCGAGGCAGCCTATGACAAGATGTATGGCGATCCTTCCGTCACTCCCAATCCCAGCCTCAAGCCGCTGGAGAAGGGGCCGTTCTACGCCATGCCAATCTATCCCGGCGATATTGGCACCAATGGCGGCTTGCTGACCGATGATCGCGCGCGTGTGGTGGGGGATGGCGGCAAGGTCATCGAAGGGCTTTACGCCATTGGCAACAACGCCGCCTCTGCGATGGGCGAGAGCTATCCGGGGGCAGGCGTAACCATCGGCCCGGCGCTGACTTTCGGCTATATCGCAGTGCGCGATGCCTTGGGGATCAACCAAGCATGAGCGGGAAACTGGCGGGCAAGGCGGCCATCGTCACTGGCGCAGGACGCGGGATTGGTGCGGCCATCGTCTCCCGGTTGATGGAGGATGGCGCACAGGTCGCCGCGCTTGATCTGAAACAGGAAGATGCCGCCGCCAGCGGGGCGACGCTTGCCCTTGGCTGCAATGTCGCGGATTCCGCCTCTGTCCGCGCGGCCGTGCGGCAGGCGCGTGAAGCCTTCGGGCGGCTCGACATCGCAGTCAACAATGCCGGGATCGGCCAGGCCGCCAATGACGGATCAGAACAATTCTACGGTGCCATGGCGCAGCGCAATGAAGAACTGGCCGAGAAAGGCAGCTCCGACATTTTCGTCGATCAGCTGATCCATATGGAGGATGATGGCTGGGCCGGTGTGCTGGCAGTCAATATCAACGGCACATTCTACACCTGCCGCGAATTTGCCCGCGTGCTGGCGGAAGACGGCAATCCAGGCACGATCATCAATATCAGCTCCACCAGTGCGCAATCAGGCGAAGGCAGCCCGCATTATTGCACCAGCAAGGCGGCGGTAATCGGCCTGACCCGTCAGCTGGCGCGCGAACTGGCCCCGCGCAAGATCCGCGTCAACGCGGTTGCACCCGGACCGACCAATACGCCGATCATGCAAGGCATTCCGCCCGAATGGATCGCTTCGATGGAGGCTTCCGTCCCGCTTGGCCGCCTCGCCGATCCATCAGAAATCGCCTCCGCCGTCGCCTTCCTCGCCAGCGAGGATGCCAGCTTCGTCAACGGATCGGTGCTGGTGGCCAATGGAGCGAGCTATTACTTCTGAATCAGCCTGTTATTGCGTCTTCTCGTCGATTTGTGCGAGCGTGATCGCAAATCCGCAGCGCGTAAAGGAATCCAGCGTAAACTCTTGATACTTATCAAAGAGGCCGCTGAGGTGCTCGTCGATCTCTTCCTGCGTGTAATCTACTATGTTGACACAACCGTAACCCTGGGCAGCAGCACGTTCATTTGCCGCATCGCCATTATCTACGCCGAAGAACACATTCATCACGCCCTCGCCACGATGGGCAAGAAATTGGGACACGGCGCTGTCCTTCTCCCGACCGGGCATCGGGGCACAGAGCTCGATTCCGGCGTCCCAAGCAATTGAAACCTTGATGCCGAAGGGTTCACCCGTCCAGTCGGCATCCATGAAGGTTGCGCCGAGAAGGTCTGCATAGTGTTGCTTGGCTTTCTCAATATCATGCACCGCGATCATCACGCGGTTCACACCTCGTAGTCCCATGTCACCCCCTACTGCAATTCCAATCAATCCGCCCGCACCTTTACCTTGGGTGCAACCTGCCCGCGGCGCATCGTTGCCAGAAACTGATCGAGCGGGGCCGGTTCGGGCACCGGTGACCCATCATCGCCTTCACGCGCCCAGAATTCGGCGAAGCTGGGGAACAGCTTGTGGAAGTTCCCCTCCACCCATTCCGTGCCCGGCCAGCGCATCTTGTTCTCGCCCATCGGCGGCTTGTTCAGATCCGTCGCATACCAGTAGAGCGGCAGGCGGCGGCGGAAATACCAGCGTCCGTCCTGCCGTTCGTAATCATCGACATACATCATCTGCATGATGACCCATTCGCCATCCGGCCCGCCATCCACGGGGGTTTCATGCTCGTTCTTGGAATAGACCACGCCATGCGCATGGTCGGGATCATCGAACTCGATGATATGCCCGCCAATATGGTGGCTGGTCCCGGTGAAGGGACTGCGCAGTGTGCGGTCCATATAGGCACGCAGCGCCTGCCGCCCGGTGCCCGCCTTGCCCACCTGCACATCGGCGCAGAACAGGCTGACCATGGCGTTCATGTCCCGCATGTCGAGGCACAGCGCATATTTTGCGGGAAGCTGGCGGATCGCGTCGAGCGATTCCAAACGGTCAATACGGTCTTCGATGGTCATATCTGTCTGGCCAGCCTCAAGCGGCCCCTCCCATACAGTGATGCGTATTTATCACAAGGTTGAGCAACGATAAGGGTAATTTGCTTGTCAAGCAACAAGCTATTGCGTAATCTGCTGCAATAATATTTACGCAAATGCGAAATTGACACAGGAGAGGCCCATGTCCCGTCATCTTGCCCGTTTGTCGCTGTATTCGCTGGCCGTCGCCATTGCCACGCCTGCCTTCGCTCAATCAGAAGCTCCGCCTCAGTCGGACGAGTCGGGTCTGGGTGTCATCGTGGTCACCGCGCAGAAGCGCGAGGAAAATATTCAGGACGTGCCCATCGCCATCTCTGCGGTGGGTGAGCAATATCTGGAAAGCCGCGGCGTAACATCGCTCGATGCGCTGAGCACTGTCGCTCCGAATGTGAAAATCGAACGTGCCCCGTCGAGCAAGACGATTTCGCAGATCGCCATTCGCGGATCGGTAACGATCAACCCCGCGATCACCTGGGAGCCGGCCGTCGGCCTCTATGTTGACGGGGTCTATATTTCCAAGGCGCAGGGTTCGCTGTTCGATATTGCCGATCTGGAACGGGTGGAAATCCTGCGCGGGCCGCAGGGTACGCTCTATGGGCGCAATTCCCTCGCCGGTGCGGTCAATCTGATTACCCGCAAGCCCAGCGGCGAAGCCGGTGGCCGGGCTGAAATCACCTATGGCAGCTATGATTATGTGCGTGCCCGCGCGTCGCTTGATCTGCCAGCTGTGGGGCCGATTGCGGCCAAGGTGTCTGGCCAGATCACCAAGCGTGACGGGTTGGTGAAAACCATTCCCAACCCCTTCCCCGCGGCCTTCCTCGCCGGGCCCAATTCCGTGTCGGATATCGACACGATCGACAGCAAGGCCTTCATGGTCCAGCTGCGCGGCGATTTTGGCAATCTGACGGTCGATTACACTTACGATTACAACAAGATCACACAGCGCCCGCCCTTTGCGCAATTGCTGCGCGTCAATCAGAATGGCGATTTGCGTGACATTTTTGATCCGGGTTCGCCTTCCTATGCCTTTGGCGGCGCCTTCTTTCCGATTGACCTTTACGCCAATCCGGAACGGCAAACGACCGCCTCGATTGACGGTGCGATCTACGAACGCTCGCGCGCCTATGGTCATGCGCTGACGTTGACGCTGGATCTTGGCGCGGCAGAGCTGAAATCCATCACCGCCTATCGCAACATGAACTGGGCCGACGGGCTGGACCTCGACGGGTCGCCTTTGCCGGTCGCCTTCACCCAGCGCATCAGCGATTATGATGCGTTTAGCCAGGAACTGCAGCTGACCGGGGCGGCCATGGATGATCGCCTGAAATATGTGCTGGGTGCCTTCTATTTCGATGAGAAGGCTGAAACGCTTGGCCCGCAGAGCTTCTTTGGCGGCGGGGCTGACTATCAGTCCGATTATGGCTCCAACACCAAGGCATGGGCGCTCTACGCGCAGGTCGATTTCGACCTGACTGATGCGTTGATGCTGACGCTGGGTGGCCGTTACACGCATGAGCGCAAGGATATTCGGCGCTTCCTGCGGATCAATTTTGACGCTGCCAATGGCATCACCTCACCACTGGTAGTGGCAGATATCCCCTATGGCGGGGTACCGGACGCGAAATATAACAATTTCTCACCGGCCGCGACCCTGTCTTACAAGATCACGCCGGACGTGAACGTCTATGCCCGCTTCGCCCGTGGTTTCAAATCGGGTGGCTTCAATGGCGAAACCAACGAATTCGGCGCCCCCACGGCGGCCTGCCCGACCGGCGCATTCGAACTGTGCGATCCCTATCGCCCGGAAAAGGTGGACAGCTACGAAGTCGGGCTGAAATCGGTAATGATGGATGGCGCGCTGGTGCTCAACCTTGCCGCTTTCCACGACAAGCACAAGGATATCCAGCTGTCGATCTTCCGTGCCACCGGCGCGGCGGCATCGGTGATCCGCAATGCTGCCTCCGCTCGCATTCAGGGTCTGGAAGTGGAAAGCGTCTTCCGCCCGGTTGAAGGGCTGACCCTTAACGGATCGCTGGCCTTCCTCGATGCGAAATATAACCGCTATATCGATGGCGGGGTGGATGTTGCCGATAATCGCGCCTTCCCGCATACGCCCAAATTCAGCGCCACGCTGGGCTTTGACTGGCAGGTGACGCAGGGCAGCTGGGGCAAGCTGAACCTTTATGGCGATCTCAACCACGTCAGCAAATATTTCACTTTCCCCTATCCGCTGACTGTGCCGACCCCGTCGGACCAGAATGCCTACAACACGCAATCGCCGGGGCGCACGATCATCAATCTGAGGCTGGCGGTTAGCGAAATCGAGCTGGGCGGGGCCACTCTGGAACTGGCTGGCTTTGTCCGTAACCTGACCAAGGAACGCGACCCGTCCAACTTCATTGATTTCGGGCCTGGCTTTGGCGGGCTGACGCTGGGCTATTTCCCCGATCCGCGGACATGGGGCGTGACACTGGGCGCAAGGTTCTGAGTGCAGTAATGGCCGGGCGGCGGCTGGTCTCAATCGCTGCCCGAAACCAGCAAGGAGCGCGCCCCTTCGGTACCATCCAGCGGTGCATTTTCCCGCCGCTTTACCCACCAGCCAGCTCCCGTGCGCTCCAGCAGCCAGCGATTGGCAGAGACGCGCCACGCCTCATGGCTGTCGCCAGCCTTGCGAAAGACCACGCTATAACCGGTCGCCTCCGCCCTAACGCCATCCAGCATAACCCGATGCGGCGAGAGGACATGGGCACAGCCACCCGCCATCAGTTGCTGGTGCACCTCACCTTCGATCAATGCCGCAATCTCCGCATGGCCCCGCGCCGTACCAAAGCCGCCGACCGCATATTCGCCATCCTCTGCCCACAAACGCGCCAGCCCCTGTGCATCGCCGCTATCGGCCAGTGGGCCATATGACGCGATCAGATTGCGGATCGCTTCAAGGTCTTCCAGACGTTGCAGGCGGCTTGTAAGGTCATCGCTTTTCGTCATTCCCGACCTTCCTCAGATGCTATGGGAACCATCATGCAATTGCAGCCTGCCGACCTTGCGCTTGACCATCTGACCGTCGTCGATGCGGCTCCGGTTGATCTGATCGAGCTGGCACATGGTGCGGGTTTCCGGGCGATTGGCCTGTTCCTCCATGCGATGAAGGAACTGCCGCTAATGCCGCCATTTGATCTCGTCGCAGACCGCCAGATGCGCGGCACGGTGCGGGAACGGGCGGAGCAATTGGGCGTGGGGATCGACATTGCCTACCCCTTCTCGCTTGGCGGCTCTGGCGATCTGCGCGATTTCGAACCGGCCATGGAATGCGCGGCAGAACTGGGTGCGGCTTTCCTGAACCTGCTGATATTCGACCGCGATGAAGCCAGACGTGCAGACAGGCTGGCGCAATTTGCCACTTTGGCTGCTGGCTTTGGGCTGACCCCGCTCATCGAATTCTATCCGCAATCGGCGGTCGCATCGCTGACAGATGCCGTGGCGCTGCTGGAAAACCTGCCGGAGCCGGGACTGGCCGCGCTGAATGTGGACCTGCTGCATCTCTACCGCTCAGGCGGCACGTCGGAGCAAGTGCGCGCCTTGCCTCAGGAGATGCTCGCCTATGCGCAAATCTGTGACGGGCCGCTGCAGCGCGAACGCAGCGAATGGGCCGTTGAAGCAGGCAGCGCGCGGCAATTGCCCGGTGACGGCGCATTTGATCTGGCTGGCTTTCTCGATGCCCTGCCCCAACCATGCCGGGTAAGCGTGGAAGTGCCCGATGATCAGGCCTGCAAGGATGGTCTCGCAAAGCAGCTGCGCGCCGGGCGCGCGATGGAAGCGACCCGCCGCTTTTGCGGACTCTGCTGAATTCACGCACACCCGCCCATGCATCAGCCATGGGCAGCCGCCCGCCCCGCCTGCCGCCCGAAAAATGTACAGTCCGCAAGGCTGAGTCCGGAGCTGTAGCCATGCCCCCATGCGGGCAGGCCGTGGGTACAGCGACCGGCTGCGAACAGGCCCGGGACCGGCGCGCCTGCGGGGTTCAGCACTTCGCCATCGGTTGATGTGTGCAATCCGCCCAGAGTGAAGAAGCTGAAATAGCTGGTCTCGAAATTGAGCTCCAGCGCGACGAATGGCCCCTGATCCAGTGGCACGAGGATCGGCTCGCGCTTGTCAAACAGCGGATCCCGCCCTTCGCGCGCATGGCGGTTGTAGAATTCCATCATCGCCGCCAGCGTACCAGCTTGCATTTCCAGCTCGCCTTCCACCTCTTCCCAGCTCTCGCCCGTCGCCACAATCGGCGTGCGCGCGAAATCGGCAGGCTGACTGAAATGCGCACTGTCGAGCAGCAGATAGACCTTGCCTCCCGGCTGATCGACCGCACAGCGGCTGACCCGCCCGTGATAGCAATCCTCGTTGATGAAGCGCTGGCCCTGCACATTCACAAACACGCCATGCGCCTGCTCAGCCGGCATAGTCCATGGACAGGTCGTGAAGAACTGGTCCATATGCACCGCTTCGCCGCCCGCGCCGACACCCATCAGAATACCGCTGCCATCATCCTGATCACCAATCGGATCATTGATGCGGAAGGTTTGCGGGCAATGTTTGCGGCGCATTTCCTCGTTCATCACGAAGCCGCCGGTTGCCAGCACCACACCCTTGTGCGCGCAGACAAAGCGCGGCTGGTTATCAATCCGCATCACCGCGCCGACAATCCGCTCGCCATCGCTGACCAGCGCCAGCGCGCGAGCATCGACCACGACCTCCACGCCCAGTTCGCGCGCTCTTGCTTCCAGAATATCGACCAGCGGCCTGCCCCCGCCCCAGCCCATATGCTGAATCACATGGCCGCGCGGGGCCGGTCTGGCGATATTGCAGAAGGGCGCAGCCGCCTCGCTGCCAGACCAGATCAGCGTGGAATCGTCCGTCGGCTCGATCAGCTTGCCGGGCAGATAATTGCCGCGATAGGGCACGCCCTGCGC
>JAGREF010000360.1 GCA_020446665.1 Sphingomonadaceae bacterium | reverse complement strand
TCTTGAGCGCCATATTGCGCTTCAGCCGGCTGAGGTGGTCGATGAACAGAATGCCTTCGAGATGATCCATCTCGTGCTGCAGGCAGGTCGCCATCAGCCCTTCCAGAGCTTCCTCATGCACCGTGCCTTCCAGATCCTGCCAGCGCACGCGGCAGGTGGCGGGGCGATCCACATCGGCGAAGATATCCGGCACCGACAGGCAGCCTTCCTGATAGGTGGAAAGCTCTTCCGACGGATCGAGGATTTCCGGGTTGATGAACACCCGCGGTTCCTTCTTCGTCGGATAATGATGGTGGTGGTGACCATCATGGTTGCACTCTTCCGGCTCCGCATCGAGATCCTCTGGCTGCAGGTCGATCACCAACACGCGCAGAGGCACGCCCACCTGGATCGCGGCGAGGCCGATGCCGGGGGCGTCATACATCGTCTCGAACATGTCCTCGACAAGCACCTTCAGCTCGTCGTCAAACTTTTCGACCGGGGTCGAGACGGTCTTCAGCCGGGGGTCCGGCGCTTCAAGGATTTCACGGATAGCCATGCGCGCCAGATAGGCGCGTGGTGGGTGCTGTGCAAGATGGCTGATTGGCGGTGTTTCGCGCCAAGACACCAAGTCGCAAAAATGCGAAGGGAATTTGTTCACACGAAGACACGAAGACGCAAAGAAGACTGCGGCGGCGGCAGCCAACCACAAATTAGCCGTCCCTTTGCGCCTATCGAGAGGTCTGCAATTATCGGGTGCGCCTGCGGCGCTGCCAGACATTTTCGTGTCTTCGTATGAGCCCTACCCGGCGAAGCCGTAACCTTCTTCGCGTCTTGGCGGCTTGGCGCGAAACCAAAACCCCTACCCCACAGGCCGCCTTGCCCTCAGCGCCTGCGCCAGCGTGCCTTCATCCAGATAGTCCAGCTCGCCGCCCACCGGCAGGCCGTGGGCCAGCTGGGTGATGCGCACGGGGAAATCCTCCAGCCGTTCGGCCAGGTAATGGGCGGTGGTCTGGCCTTCCAGCGTGGCATTCATCGCCAGCACGACCTCGTCCACCCCGCCCTCTTCCACGCGGGCAAGCAGGCTCGCAATATTGAGGTCTTCCGGCCGCACGCCTTCCAGCGCGGAAAGCTTGCCGCCCAAGACGTGATAGCGCCCGGTGAACAGTTTCGCCCGGTCCAGCGCCCACAGATCGGCGACATCCTCCACCACGCAGATAGAGCGCAGATCGCGCCGGGGATCGGCGCAAATGCCGCAGGGGTTGGTGGTATCGACATTGCCACAGGTCTCGCATTCCACAAGCTTGCCGCGCACTTCGTCCAGCGCGTCGAGCAAGGCCACCAGCCCGGTTTCGCGCCGTTTGACCAGCCACAGCACAGCCCGCCGCGCACTGCGCGGGCCAAGGCCCGGCAGGCGCGCCAAAACCTGTGAAAGACGTTCGATCTCTTGCGATGCCATGGAACCGCAGATAGGGCTTGCGGCCCGCACTGGCAAAGGCTCTGCACCCGATTATGCGCATTATCTTCATGGGAACGCCCGAATTCGCGGTGCCAACGCTCACCGCGCTGGTGGCGGCGGGGCATGAGGTGGTGGCCGCTTACAGCCAGCCGCCGCGTCCAGCGGGCCGGGGAAAGAAGCTGCAGCCCAGCCCGGTCCAGCGCGAGGCAGAGCGGCTGGGGGTGGAAGTGCGCCATCCCGTTTCGCTGAAAGGGGCAGAGGAACAGGCTGCCTTCGCCGCGCTCAATGCCGATGTGGCGGTGGTTGCAGCCTATGGGCTGATCCTGCCGCAGGCCATTCTCGATGCGCCGAAACATGGCTGCCTCAATGTTCATGGCTCGATCCTGCCGCGCTGGCGCGGGGCGGCGCCAATCCACCGCGCGATTCTGGCGGGTGACCCGGTGACGGGCATCACCATAATGCAGATGGAGGCCGGGCTGGATACCGGCCCGATGCTGTCGACCATCCGCACGCCCATCCATGACAAGACCACCGGCGAACTCACGGAAGAACTGGCCGAACTGGGCGCGAATTTGATGGTCGAGACATTGCGCGAGCTCGGCAAGCATGTGCCGGTTGCGCAGGACGATGCCGAAGCGACCTATGCCGCGAAGATCGACAAGGCCGAGGCGCGGATCGACTGGTCGCAGCCAGCCGAGCAGATCGAACGGCAAGTGCGCGCGCTCGCCCCCTTCCCCGGCGCATGGTTTGAACTGGAGGGAGAGCGGATCAAGCTGTTGAAGGCGGAAGTGAGCGATTTGAGAGGCGAACCCGGCACTGTGCTCGACGACCAGCTGACCATTGCCTGCGGCACCGGCGCGCTGCGCCCGCTGCGCATCCAGCGGGCCGGCAAACCGGCGATGGATGTGGACGCCTTCCTGCGGGGCAAGGCGGTTGCACCGGCCACGGTGCTCGCTTGACCCGCTTCGCCCTCACTCTCGAATTTGACGGTTCGCCCTTCATGGGCCTGCAGCGCCAGCCGCATGGGCCGAGCGTGCAGCAGGCGGTGGAGGAAGCGGCAGAGCGGGTGACGGGCGAGACAATCACGCTTCATTCCGCCGGGCGCACGGACACCGGCGTGCATGCGCTGGCCATGCGCAGCCATGTTGACGTGGCGAAGGAGATCACCCCCTTCCGCCTGATGGAAGCCTTGAACGCCCACTTGCGGCCCGATCCGATTGCCGTAATCCATTGCGAAGTCGTGCCGGATGACTGGCATGCGCGCTTTTCCTGCATCGGGCGGCGCTATCGCTACCGCATCGCCAACCGCCGCGCGCCGCTGACGCTGCAGCGTGGCCGGGCATGGCAGGTGCCGCAGGAGCTGGACCACGAGGCCATGCACAAGGCCGCGCAGGCGCTGGTCGGGCGGCATGACTTCACCACATTCCGCTCAGCCCATTGCCAGGCGCAGAGCCCGGTCAAGACGCTCGACCAGCTGGATGTCCGGCGTGAAGGCGAGGAAGTGATCGCCGAAGTCGCCGCGCGCAGTTTCCTGCATCATCAGGTCCGCTCCATGGTCGGCTGCCTCGCGCTGGTGGGCATGGGCCGCTGGCGGGTGGAGCAGGTAGCCGAGGCACTGGAAGCACGCGAACGGCAGGCGCTGGGTCTTAACGCGCCGCCCGATGGGCTCTATTTCGTCGAGGCGATCTATCCCTAGCAAGAACCGTCGAACACCCACCCCGCCCCCTCCCTCAAGGTAGGGGCAACAAGACTTGGCAACGTGCTGACTAGGCCGCGTGGGATTGCGACACCAGTTGCATGGCGCAACCTGACTGCCTAACAGTATTCGCGAGAGGAGAATCCCCCAATGACCACCGGCAAGCAGCTTTTCACCACGCTCGAAGCAGACGGCACCCTGACCGTAGCGATCGAGGAAGTGAGCTTCCCCGAACCCACCGGCAACCAGGTGCTGGTGAAGATGGAGGCGGCGCCGATCAACCCCTCGGACCTCGCGATCCTGACCGGCGCGGCTGACCTCGACAACGCCGCCTATTCGCCCGGCAAATATGTCGCGACCATGCCCGAACCGTTCAACAGCGGCTCAAGGGCGCGCCACGGGGTGAAGCTGCCGGCCGGGAACGAAGGTGCGGGCACGGTTGTCGCCACGGGTGACAGCGACATGGCCAAGGCGCTGATGGGCCAGCGCGTCGCTTGCGTTCCGGGCAATGCCTACAGCCAGTATTGCATCGCCGATGCCATGATGTGCCTGCCGCTGGGCGATATCAGCGCCGAAGACGGTGCGAGCGCCTTCGTCAACCCGATGACTTCGCTGGGCTTTGTCGAAAATGCCAGGATGGACGGGCAGAAAGCCATCGTCCACACCGCCGCTGCCTCCAACCTTGGCCAGATGCTGATCAAGATCTGCCAGGAAGACGGGATCGAGCTGGTCAACATCGTCCGCAAGGCCGAGCAGGAGGAGATCCTGCGCGGCCTGGGCGCGACCCACGTGTGCAACTCGACTTCGCCGACCTTCACCGACGATCTCACCGAGGCATTGGTGCAAACGGGCGCGACCGTGGCGTTCGACGCGATCGGTGGCGGCGA
>JAGREF010000027.1 GCA_020446665.1 Sphingomonadaceae bacterium | reverse complement strand
CCCTATTGCGACTTCAACAGCCATGTCCGCGCGAGCGTGGACCATAGCGTATGGCTGGCTGCCATGCTTGCGGACATGCGGCATGAGGCAGAGCTGGCAGCAGGCGAAAAGCTGGAGAGCATTTTCTTCGGCGGCGGTACGCCCAGCCTGATGCCGCCCGCGCTGGTCGGCGCCTTGCTGGACGAAGCGGACAGGCTGTGGGGCTTTGATCCCGACATAGAGATTACGCTGGAAGGCAATCCCTCCTCGGTTGAAGCTGCCAATTACGCGGCGCTCGCCAGTGCCGGGGTCAACCGCGTTTCGCTGGGTCTGCAATCGCTCGATGATGCGGCGCTGAAATTTCTCGGGCGGCTGCATGATGCGCAAGAGGGGCTGGAGGCGCTCGAGATTGCGCAGAAGCAGTTCCGGCGGGTCGGCTTCGATCTGATCTACGCCTTGCCCGACCAGACGGCAGGGCAATGGCAGGCGCAACTGGAGCGAGCCCTTGGCTTCGGCACCGGCCATCTCTCGCTTTATCAGCTGACTATCGAGCCGGGCACACGCTTTGCCACCGATGTGCGGCAAGGCGGCTTTACCCCGCTGGATGATGATGCGGCGGCGGATCTGTTCAACCTGACTCGGGAATTGACAACCTCAGCCGGCCTGCCCGCTTATGAAATCAGCAACCATGCCCGCCCCGGCGAGGAAAGCCGCCACAACCTCACCTATTGGCGGTATCACGACTATGTCGGGATTGGCCCTGGCGCCCATGGGCGACGCGGCGGCCTGGCTACGCTGCGCCATCGCAAACCGGAGAACTGGCTCTCGGCTATCGAGCAGCAGGGGCATGGACTGGCGCAGGAAATCCGGCTGGCAGCACGAGAACAAGCCGCAGAAGCCTTGCTAATGGGGCTGCGGCTGGCAGAAGGCATCGACATAGAGGCATTGGGAGACCGGCTGAATATTCCGACCCGGCAGCTGATCCGCGAAGACAAGCTCGCCTTCACGCACCAGCAGGGGCTGACATGGCAGAATGGCCCGCGCATCGGAGTAACTGAACTGGGCATGCCGCTGCTCGATGCGCTGCTCCCGCTGGTGGTGCCCGATGAGCTGGTAGCGACTACGCCATGAGCAAGGCCGACCTTCTGGAGGCATGGCGCAATCACCTCGCCGATGGCCGCCGCCGCAGCCCGCATACAGTGCGCGCCTATCTTGCCAGTGCCAACCGCCTGCTCGACAGGACGGGGATTGAAGACTGGACCGCGCTTGCGCGGCTCGGCTCCACGCAATTGCGCAAGCAATTGGCGGCGCGGCGGGCGGAGGGACTTGGCAATGCCAGCGCAGCACGCGAACTCTCCGCGCTCAAGGCGTTCATCGCTTTCGCCCGCGCGCAAACTGGCGAGGTAGACGCTGCCCCACCGCGTCTGCGCGGGCCGCGGATCAAGAAGGGACTGCCCCGCCCTGTCACCCCTGATGAAGCGATAAACCTTGCCGATGCCGTGGATGAAAGCGCCACCGAAGGCTGGATCGGCGCACGCGATCGGGCGGTTTTGCTGCTGCTCTATGGCGCGGGCCTGCGCATTGCGGAGGCCTTGTCATTGAAGGCAGGCGATCTGCCTTTGGGGGAGACATTGCAGGTAACCGGCAAGGGCGGGAAACAACGCGTCGTGCCGATCCTGCCCATCGTGCGAGAAGGGGTGGCCGCCTATGCCGCTGCCTGCCCCTGGCCACTGCCGCCGGAAGGCCCCCTGTTTCGCGGCGCCAAAGGCGGGCAGCTGTCTCAGGGCATGGTGCAAAAGGCGATGGCTCGCGCGCGCAAGGCGCTGGGCCTGCCCGCCACCGCGACGCCGCATGCGCTGCGCCACAGCTTTGCCACCCATCTGCTCGGTGCCGGGGCCGATTTGCGCAGCCTGCAGGAACTGCTGGGTCATGCCAGCCTCGGCTCAACCCAGATCTATACCAAGGTGGATGCGGCGACCTTGCTGAATAGCTATCGCGGCGCCCATCCGCGTGAGAGGAGTTAGGCGAGGCGCCGCTCGATCGCTTCCCAGATCAGGCCGGGCGTATCAGTGCCGTTGAAATTGTCGATCGAGACAATCCCGGTCGGGCTGGTGACGTTGATTTCGGTCAGCCACTTGCCGCCGATGACATCGATCCCGACGAATATCAGGCCGAGTTCCTTCAGCCTCGGCCCCATTGCATCGCAGATTTCCTGCTCGCGCTCCGTCAGGCCGGTCGCTTCCGCGCTGCCGCCCTGCGCGAGGTTGGAGCGGAACTCCCCTTCCCCCGGCTTGCGGTTGATGGCCCCGGTCACTTCCCCGTCGATCAGCACGATCCGTTTGTCGCCCAGTGCCACTTCAGGCAGGAAAGGCTGCACCATATGTGGTTCCGGCCAGGTCTGGTTGAACATTTCGAACAGCGCGGTCAGATTGTCGCCTTCCGCTGGCACACGGAAGATCGCCTTGCCGCCATTGCCATGGATCGGCTTGACCACCACGGCACCATGCTCGGCCATGAAACGGCGTACTTCATCGACGCTGCGCGTGATCAGCGTGGGTGGCATGAAGCGACGATAATCCAGCACCATCACCTTTTCCGGCGCATTGCGTACACTGGCGGGGTTGTTGACGACCAGCGTTTCGCCTTCAATCCGCTCCAGCAGATGGGTGGCAGTGATATAACCCATGTCGAAGGGTGGATCCTGCCGCATCAGCACAACATCGATATCCCGCCCGAGATCGAGCCGCTCCGCCGGCCCCTTGGTGAAATGGTCCCCGACCACGCGCTGAACGGTTACCGGATGGCATTGGGCATAGAGCCGGTCATCGGCATCCAGCGTCAGGCTTTCGACATGATATTCGAAGATTTCATGCCCCCGCGCCTGTGCGGCGAGCATGAGGGCAAAGCTGGAATCCCCGGCGATATTGATGCTTTCGATGGGGTCCATCTGGACCGCGACGCGTAGACTCATTCCATCCCTCCGGAGCATTCTTCAGGGCTGCCAGGCATTGACGATGTGGCGTGGCAGGCTGCGCGGTGCAAGCAGCAGCACGTCAATCCGTATGTCCTCGCCATTGGCAGCATATTCATGGGCGACAGCCTCTACTGCCGCAGCGACCCGGCGCAACCGGTATTCGTCGATAGCGTGATCCAGGTCTTCAGCCTTGCGCCGCCATTTTACCTCGACAAAGGCGACAATCGCGCCGCGTTTCGCGATGAGATCAATCTCGCCGAGCGGTGTTTTGCGCCGCCGGTCTAGAATGCGCCAGCCCTGCGCCTGCAGCCACAGCGCCGCGCGGCGTTCTCCTTCGCGCCCTTGCTGTTCGGCGCGTTGCCGTTTCATTGCCCGCGCAATTTCATGGCCAGCGCATAGAGCTCTTTTCGGTCGCGTCCGGTTGCCTTGGCGACCAGCGCTGCCGCCTGTGATGGTTTCACGCTTTCCATCGCTTCGCGCAGCAGGCTCTCTACATCTTCTGCGGAGGCTTCACTTTCTCCGGGTGGACCGACCAGCAGAACGATTTCACCCTTGGGCGGATGGGCGTTGTAATATGCCGACAACTCGCCCGCACTGCCCCGGCGGCATTCTTCATGCAATTTTGTCAACTCGCGCGCGACGGCAATATCCCGCTCCGGCAGGGCAGAGCCGATGGCATCGAGCGACTTCACCAGCCGCGGTCCGGTTTCATAGAAGATCAGCGTTGCGTCGATTGCGGCCAGCCCTGTCAATGCATCGAGCCGGGCCTTTTCCTTCACTGGCAGGAAACCGGCAAACAGGAACCTGTCATTGGGCAAGCCAGAGAGAGTAAGGCCGGCAATGGCGGCACAGGCACCCGGAAGGGTGGTAACGGCAATCCCCTCCGCCTGCGCCTCGCGCACGAGGCGATAGCCGGGATCGGATATGAGCGGTGTTCCTGCATCGCTCACCAGAGCGAGTGCCCCAGCGCGCATGGCAGCCAGTAAACGGGCCCTATCCCGGTCGGAAGCGTGATCATCATAGCGCAGTAGCGGCTTCTTGATTCCCAGATGCGCCATCAGTTTGCCGGTCACCCGCGTATCTTCGCAGGCGACAGCGTCACACCGCCGCAATGTCTCGGCTCCACGAATTGTCATGTCGCCAAGATTGCCAATCGGGGTGGCAACAATATACAGGCCCGGTTCAAGGCGCGGCGTTAAGTCGTTATTGTCCATCGCGCATACCAATGGATCAGAGCTCGGGGAGCGGCAAGCATGAAGCGGATTAAACTGGACCGGCGCAAGCTGGTTGTGGCGAGTACGGCGATTCTTCTGGCAGGGTGTCAGGTGATTCCCAAGACTACCGAGACGGCTCCCCGGCCGGAACCAACACCGACGCCGGAACCGAGTGCGACAGCCCTGCCCACGGATCAGCAGCGCCACCGCGTGGCATTGCTGGTGCCCATGACAGGCAGCAATTCGCAGGTCGGACAGGCGATTGCCAATGCCACCACCATGGCTTTGCTGGATACCAATGCGGATAATCTGCGCATTACTACCTATGACACGGCGACCGGGGCACGCAGCGCGGCGGCCAAAGCGATTGCCGATGGCAACAAGCTGATCCTGGGGCCGCTGATGAGCGATAATGTTCCACTGGTTCTGGCCGAAGCGCGCCCAGCCAATGTGCCGCTGATCGCTTTCTCCAATGATGCCAGTGTTGCCAGCCCCGATGTATTCGTGATGGGCCATGTGCCGGAACAATCCATCGCAAGGACAGTCGATTATGCGCGCCGTCGGGGTAGCGCGAATTTTGCAGTGGTCGTGCCTGAGGGTGAATATGGCCAGCGCGCGGAAGCGGCACTGTCAGGCGCTATACTCGAATCCGGCGGGCAGCTGGTCGCCACGGAACGCTATGCGCGTGGCAACACATCTGTCGTCAGCGCGGCTGAGCGCATGAAGCAGCGAGGCGGTTTTGATACTGTCCTGATCGCCGATGGAGCCCGGCTTTCGGCACTGGCTGCAGGCGTGTTCCGGCCTGCCGGCAGCGGCGCGACACAGGTTCTGGGAACGGAATTGTGGAGCGGTGAAAGCTCGGTAACGCAGACAGCTGCGCTGCGGGGCAGCTGGTTCTCCGCTGTTTCCGATGCGCGCTTCAAGCGTTTTTCCGAAAGCTACAATGCTCGTTTCGGCGGTCAGCCCTATCGTATTGCCACGCTGGGTTATGACTCGGTTCTGCTCGCCCTGCGCGTCGCGCGTGACTGGAAGCCGGGAACCAGCTTTCCCACCGGCGCATTGCGCGACAAGGGCGGTTTCCTTGGGCTTGACGGTGCTTTCCGCTTCCAGCGCAGCGGCGTAGTCGAACGGGCGATGGAAGTGCGCGAAGTGCGTGACGGGCAGGTTGTCATCGTCTCCCCGGCCCCGGCAAAGTTCGAGGACTGACGATAACGGACACTGCCTGCTTGTAACGGCGTGAATCTGCGCCTTATACGCAAGCAATGTCCGATGATCTTTTCGAGAACACGCCTGCCTCCAGCGGCGATTATGACAGCTCTTCCATCGAGGTTCTGGAAGGGCTTGAGCCTGTCCGGCGCAGACCGGGCATGTATATTGGCGGCACGGATGATCGCGCCCTGCATCATCTGGCGGCCGAAGTGCTCGATAACTCCATGGATGAAGCCGTGGCCGGCCATGCCACGCGCATCGAAGTCAGCCTGGAGGAAGGCAACCGCCTTAGCATTGCGGATAATGGCCGCGGTATTCCGGTGGATGAACACCCGAAATTCCCCGGAAAATCGACGCTGGAAGTCATCCTTTCCACGCTCCATTCAGGCGGCAAATTCTCCGGCAAGGCCTATGCCACCAGCGGCGGCCTGCACGGGGTTGGCGTCAGTGTCGTCAATGCCTTGTCCTCGCACACACGGGTGGAGGTCGCGCGGGATCGCCAGCTTTATGCGCAGGAATTCTCCAAGGGGCAGACGCTCGGCCCGATTGAACAGCTTGGCCCCACCCCCAATCGCCGGGGTACCACCGTCAGCTTCGTTCCTGACACGGAAATTTTCGGGGACCGGCAGTTCAATCCCAAACGGTTGTTCAAGCTGGCCCGGTCCAAGGCCTATCTTTATGCCGGGGTGGAAATTCGCTGGAAATGCGCGGCGAGCCTCGCCAGCGATGATGTTCCGGCAGAGGCGACTTTCAAATTCCCCGGCGGGCTGGCCGACCATCTGGCAGAACAATTGGGTGAACGTGAATGCGTGACCGCCCAGCCCTTTACCGGCAAGCAGGATTTCCCGGAGGAACAGGGCCGCGTGGAATGGGCGGTGGCCTGGCCATTATGGTCTGATGGCTCGACCAGCTGGTATTGTAACACCGTTCCCACCCCCGATGGCGGGACGCATGAGCAAGGCGTTCGCGCCGCGCTGACCA
>JAGREF010000359.1 GCA_020446665.1 Sphingomonadaceae bacterium | reverse complement strand
CCGTCCTGATAGGTGCCCGGATTCGCCAAGGCTGCCTTGACCGCTACCGCCGTGAGTTTGCCCATTGCTCTACCCCCACACTTTTCGGGACCGAGTTGCGAAACCAAAGTGTGGGGGTAAGCCACTTTACCCCCACATTACCCCCACACTTGGTTCCGGTTGCAGGCAAATTGCAGCGGACAAATGCGGACGGTAAGGGCGATAATACCTGTGGTTTTCTGCGATTTCTAGGGCTTTTCGGGATGTGCTGAGAAAGGGCGGTGGTGGACAGGGCTGGATTCGAACCAGCGTACGCTTGCGCGGGCAGATTTACAGTCTGCTGCCTTTAACCACTCGGCCACCTGTCCACACCGTTGCCGGAGGCGGGAATATCCCGCTGGTTGAAGCGAACCAGTAATGGCTCGCCCTGCCGAGAGGCGCCCCTTTGGCGAAGCGGCGCTTGCCTGTCAATGGGGCGACTGGCAGGAGGACCAAGAAGAAGCATCTGGAAGGACTAAGGAATGGCCAAAGGCCAGAATAAACGGGCACTCCGTGGGCGCGCGGGGCGCATGCAAGGTGGACGCGGCAGCGGTCGGGCGAGCAGCGGGCATGTGCGGCTATGGGGCCGCCATGCCGTGGAAGCCGCGCTGAAAAACCCTAATCGCAGCCATCGAAAATTATGGGCAACGCGCGAGGGAATCGACAGCCTTGATGGTGAATTGCCGCCAGATTTCCCGGTCGAATATGCCGATGTGGCTGACCTTGCCCGGCTGGTTTCGCGTGATGCGCCACATCAGGGGCTGGTGCTCGAATGCGAGCCACTGGAAGATAAATTCCTCGATGAAGTCATGTCTGGCGAGGCGGGCCGCCCTCTGGTGATCCTCGATCAGGTCACTGACCCGCATAATGTTGGTGCCATCCTGCGCTCAGCGGCCGCCTTCAATGCAGCGGCAATCGTGACACAGGATCGGCATGCACCGCCCGAATCAGGCGTGGTGGCAAAATCGGCGTCAGGCGCATTGGAGATCGTTCCCTGGGTGCGTGTGGTAAACCTTGCCCGCGCGCTCGATGAAATGGCCGAAGCCGGGTATTGGCGGATCGGCCTGGCAGGCGAAGCAGAAGCGACCCTGGCTGAGGCACTGCCCGCCGGTCCTGTAGCGCTTGTGCTTGGCGCGGAAGGGGAAGGCATGCGGCATAATATTGGCGCTCATTGCGATGCGCTGGCCCGCCTGCCGATCAGCAATGCAATGGAAAGCCTGAATGTTTCCAATGCCGGTGCCATCGCGCTCTATGCGGTGGCGACTCGTTCTGAATAAGGGGAATGACCTATGACGCAGTATTTCTCGCCGCGCCGCCTCGCCATTGGAGCGATGGCCGCTATGGGGGCTGTCTTGCTCAGCGGCTGCATGATCTTGCCCGGCAAGTTCGTATCTGAATTGATGATCATGAAGGATGGTCGCTTTTCCTATAGCTATCAGGGCGACATCCATATTCTATCCATGAGCAAGCTGGCGCAGATGGGCTCGCAGATGGAAGGCGGCGAATTCACGCCTGACAGTTGCTATGATGAAGAGACATATGCCGACCGCGAATGCACAGCAGAAGAACTCGCCCAGCAAAAGGCCGACTATGACGAGCGCATGGCGGGCAAGGCTGAGCGCGACGCCAAGGAAGCCGAGCAGATGCAGGCGATGTTTGGCGGGGTTGATCCTTCCGATCCCGCTTCTGCCGACGAACTGGCCAAGCGTATAGAGCGCCAGGCGGGCTTTCGCAGCGTGACGCACAAGGGCGACGGGCTGTTCGAGGTTGATTACCGCATCGAAGGCGTGCTGTCTTATGACTTCGTCTTCCCGACCTTCGAACGTTTCCCCATGACCAGCTATTTCGTCATGGCTGGTCGTCGCGATGATGGAGCCGTGCGGATTGACGCGCCCGGCTTTGCCCCGGCTGCAGGCAATCCGATGCAGGGCATGATGGGCGGAATGAACCGGGCAGGCGGAAATGACGCCAAGATGCCACCCATGCCGGTCATTGACGGGAGCTTTGCCATTGTCACCAATGGCGATTTGCTGGCCAACAACACCGATGAAGGCGCAGTGATTGACGGGAATGGCCTGAAGCGCCTCGAATGGAAGATTGACCAGTCAACCACGGCAGCACCGACGGCCCTGATCCAGCTGGATCGCTGAGGCCGGACACAAGAAAACGCCGCGCTGGCCCAGGGCTGGCGCGGCGTTTCTTTTTGGCAGGGGGGAGGCGAACCACCCTGCCCAATTGCGAAAACGCGTCTTAGTTGACGGCGTCCTTCAGACCCTTGCCAGCCTTGAACTTCGGCTGGTTGGAAGCCTTGATTTCCATCGGCTCGCCAGTGCGCGGGTTACGACCGGTCGAAGCTTTGCGCTTTGCGACAGAGAAAGTGCCGAAACCGACCAGGCGAACTTCGTCACCCTTCGAAAGCGCCTTGGTGATGGCGTCGAACACGCCTTCTACTGCGCTCGAAGCATCGCTCTTGGAAAGGCCGCTCGAATCGGCAACCGCGCTGATCAGATCATTCTTGTTCATTATGGGAAACCCCCTACCGTTGGTAATGCAAATTTGAACTCGGTGAATCGCCTCTCCGATGGGCCGGGAATTGAGACGAGTTTGCCCCCTAAGTCAAAGGCAAAAAGGCCGGAATCGAGCGGTTTCCTGCCTATTTCACAGATTTTACGACCAATTGAGTGCCTCGACTTGCAATGGACAGGTGCCGGTCACGCAAACGAAGCGCCAATGGCATCGCGAGTCGCTGCGTTGCAGCATGAACGATGCTGCAAAGCCGGCCTATCCGCGCACATCAATGGGCCGTCTGCCCTGCCCCGTCCGGAACATTATGAGGCGCCGGCTGGCTCGCCAGATCGTCGGCCTCGCTCCATTCAATCGGCTCCAGCTCTGCCACCAGTGCGCGCTCCAGCACCTGATCGACATGGCTGACCGGAATGATTTCCAGCCCCTGTTTGATATTGTCCGGGATCTCCGCCAGATCCTTCACATTCTCTTCAGGGATAAGCACGGTCTTGATCCCGCCGCGCA
>JAGREF010000358.1 GCA_020446665.1 Sphingomonadaceae bacterium | reverse complement strand
TCCTCAAGACCGCTGAATTGCTCGCTGCCTGCCCCTTCCCCGTGCTGCCCATGGTGGGTAATCACGATAGCCGAGAAGGGCTGCTGGCGGCCTTTCCGGATACGCCGACCAATGATGGTTTCGTGCAATATGAAGTCGAGAAGGATGGGCTGCGCATCTTGCTGCTCGATACGCTGGAGCCGGGCCGCCATGGCGGTGCCTTTTGCGAGCGGCGCGCGGCATGGCTGAGTGACCGGCTGCATGAAAAGCCGGACCAGCCCACGCTGATCTTCATGCATCACCCGCCGGTGGTTGCCGGGATTGACTGGATGGACCCGGTCACGAGCGAGCCTTGGATCGCCCGCTTTGCTGCGGCGGTGCGTGGTCACCGCCAGATCGTGGGCATCCATTGCGGGCATCTCCACCGCCCGATCTTCACCATGTTCGAAGGCCACCCACTGGGCGTGACCCCGTCTGTCGCGCCGCTGGTGGCCATGGATCTGCGCCCGATTGACCCGGATACGCCTGACGGACGTGACCTGATCACCACCGAGCCACCCACTTACGCCCTCCATCGGTGGGACGGGACACGGCTGGTAACCCATTACGAACGCGTGAGCGACTGGCGCGTACTGGCCAGCTACACCCCGCATTTGCAGGGGATGATCCAGGAAATGTTCGCGGAGCGGAATTAGGCAACTTACCACTCCTTTACATCATCTGCTGCCTGTGCACTGGCACCCTTGGCTCCCTTGGTCTGACCCTTCAAATAGGACTGGATCTTGCCAATACGGCCCTTGCCAGCTTTTCGTGCCTGTTCTGCTTCGTCCTTGAGATCACGATTTGCTCCCAATGGCATGGCATCAGCACTTATCACATTCGTACCAACCGACCTCATTTGAACGTCGCCCGGGCCACGAATATCAGGTCTTGTCACTGGCCTGCTTGTCGGCATGACGAGCGAAGCGCTGATATCGGCCTCCAGCCGGTCGGCATAGGTTGCAATGAACCGGGCCTGCAATTGCTGGCCCTCGGGACTGAGCTGGAATTCAATATCATCAAATCGAACCGGACCATAATAGTCCCTGTTCGCTTCGATCTCAGCCATTCCCCACTCGCGATAATCCTGGCTGAGGTTGAGTGATCCGCTGGCCGATGCAGTTTCATACCAGCTCGCCTGGCTTTCCAGCCGATTTGCAATCTCTTCTGCTCGTCGTGCTTCGATCGTGTAAGATTCAGCCTCGGTAAGGGAGGAAGACAGGCCATTGGCACTGCTTGCCACTTGTGAATAGGAACTCGTCCGGGTCTCACGCAAGAACCCTTCACGTTGACTGGACCAACTGCGTGTGTCGGAGATCTGCCTCAGGCTGGATAGAATTTTGCCACGCTCTTCAGATGCAATTCCAATATCACTGTCAGTCCAGGACTGATTGCGCCCGCCGCGTATGCCAGCCTGAGCGCTCAAATCGTCGCCAGATGCCTGCGCAACCGCGCTGGCCTCACCATTGAGGAACCACGACACGGAAATTTCATCAGCAGCTCTGCGGGAAAGACCAAACTGCTTTTGAAGGTTTCGCGAGGCTCCATCCACTTCGCTGAATGCTGCCGCAATAGAGTCAGATTGGTTTGCCCCCTGCATGCGTTCCTGCCCTTCGCTTCGCGTGTAGCTGGACCGTATCTCGTTAAAGCGCGTTAGTGCTGAACTGCGGGATTGCTGGGCCAGATTGGCGTAACTCTCACTTTGACTGCGCGTTTCGCTTGCCATGCGCGCAAGGCGCCCGCTGAATTCCTGTCCAAGGCTGGGGGCAAATGGATAGCTGGAAGTGGGAACCGCCGCGAACTCTGCTTCCGGGAAAGTGGTGGTTTGCGTGCCGGACAGACCCGAATTGCGGGTCTGTGCTGCTCCATAGGAAATGTTGGGTGCCAGATTGCCTTGCGCGAACTGGCGGGAAAACACTGTCGAATTGTCGATGTTCGAATTGCCAAGCGAGACATTGCCGGTGCTCGCTTCGCGCGAGGCTTCCTCGGCCGCGTTCTGACTCGGGTTGAGATAGCTCGTTGCCTGGCCCGAGATCGCCAGTGCACCACGCGCCACCCCGCCGGCAAGGAACGGGATCGAGGCGACAAGGTAGCCAGCCAAGATACCGATATCGCTGTTGACGTCGCTCATGCCAGCAAAGGTCGCGAGGCTGAGACCCGTGCTGCCGCCAGCAGCGGCGATATCGCCTGCGCCCTTGAACATCAGGATCATGTGCAGGATGACGAAGAGCGGATCCCGCCGGTACGGCGCGGAGCGGTGAGTTCAGCGCGGGCGGTGAAACCGGGCAGGACAGCATCGCTCGCCATCGCCTCGATCAGGCGGATCGCGGCGTCCTCGGGCCCGGTCTCGGTCTCCCATTCGGTAGCCGCGGCTTTGGCGAGCGCGGGATTGGTGATGAAAAGCTGGGACGCTTCCTCGCCGCCGAGGCGGCAGGCAAACTTGTAGACATAGCCCGCCTTGCTGGTCGCAAAGA
>JAGREF010000026.1:1653-9670 GCA_020446665.1 Sphingomonadaceae bacterium | reverse complement strand
GCGCGGTCCTGATCGTCGGTTTCCTGCCATGGGAAACGTTCGACGAACTGGTCGAAACTGGATTTGTCCGCTTCCAGCACCGGCGCTTTCCTCAGCGCACGCGCGGCGGCGGTGGCCATCAACTCGCCCGCAATGGCCCGGATGCGCTCCTTCAGCTTGGCGCGGCGTTTTTGCCATGCCTCGCCGCCCAGCCGGTCGAGCGGGACGGGCTGGTCAGACGAGCCATAGCGGCTGAGAACGTCGATATTCTCGACCGGGATGTAGAGCTTGTCGCCGCCAGCATATTCCAGCATCACGCAATCGTGCTGGCTCTTGCCGACCGAGATCGGCTCCAGCCCGAGATACTTCCCGATCCCGTGCTCCATATGGACCACCAGATCGCCTGCATTGAGCGCCGAAAGCTCAGCCAGAAAAGCATCGGCATCCTTCTTGCGCTTCTTGCGGCGGACAAGCCGGTCGCCGAGCAGATCCTGCTCGGTGAGGACTTCCAGCTCGTCATTGGCGAAGCCGCTTTCCAGCGGCAGCACCATGGCGACGGGAGTGCCCCTTGCAGACAGGCCCAGCGCTTCCTGCCAGCTTTCGGCCAGTTTCGGCTCGGCGCCTGCTTCGCCCAGGATGGAGGCAATACGGGCGCGGCTGCCAGTGGAATAAGCCGCCAGAAGCGGGCGCTTCCCCGCCTTGCCCAGCGCCTTCAGATGGGTGGCGGCGGCATTATAGACGTTATCCCCCCGCGCGCGTTCCGGGGTGAAATCGCGGCCAGAGGTGAAACCGAAATCGAGCACGCTCTCGCTTTCCGGTTCGGCGAAGATGCTGGTGCGATGGATTGGGCGGGCCGTGAGTTGCTGCGTCCATTCCTCAGCCCTCAGATAGAGCGCGTCCTCGGCCAGCGGGCGGTAGGAACCGGCTTTCTCGCTCGCATGCTCGCTGCGCTGGCGATGGTAATCGGCGATGTCATCGAGCCGTTCCTCGATTGCACCGCTTGCGCCGCTGTCCACGATCACGACATCATCGGCACTGAGATGATCGAACAGCGTGGCCAGCTTTTCCTCGAACAAGGGTAGCCAGTGTTCCATGCCAGCCAGCCGCCGCCCATCGCTGATCGCCTGATAAAGCGGGTCGCCGGTGGCGGTGGCACCGAACATTTCGCGGTACCGGCTGCGGAAGCGCTTGATGCTTTCTTCGTCGAGCAGCGCTTCGCTGGCAGGCAGCAGCAGATGGGCATCGAGAATACCCGTGCTCATCTGCGTGGCCGGATCGAACAGCCGCAGGCTCTCCAGCTCGTCGCCAAAGAAATCCAGCCGCAGACCCTGTTCAAGCCCCGACGGGAAAATGTCGAAAATGCTCCCGCGCACGGCAAATTCGCCATGGTCGATCACCGTGTCGGTGCGCGAATAGCCCTGCCGCTGAAGCAGGGCGGCGAGGCTTTCATGCCCATATTGTGAGCCGGGTCGGAAATCGCGCACGGATTCGCGGATGCGGAACGGGGTCAGCACGCGCTGCAGCACGGCATTGGCGGTGGTCACCAACAGCTGGGAGCCGCTCTTGCCCGCTTGCAGGCGATAGAGCGCAGCCAGCCGTCTTGCGCTGATAGACAGAGCCGGGCTGGCACGGTCATAGGGCAGGCAGTCCCACGCCGGGAAAGCAATCACTTCCAGTTCAGGCGCGAAGAATTGCGCCGCGTCTACCACGGCCTGCATCGCAGCATCATCCGGCGCGATAAACACCGCGCGCCCGGTTGCGGCGCGGGCCAGATCGGCCAGCACCAGAGGCTGCGCCCCGCGCGCAACGGAGGCCAGCGTCAGCGGTGTTTTCACCTTCAGAATGCGCGACAGATCAGCCATGTTTTCTCAGCTCAGGGACGCAAATAGCCCCCTCCTCTTCAGGGGAGGGGGTTGGGGGTGGTGGAGGCGCATAGCGGCGTGCCGGGAAAAGCACCACCCCGCTGCGACTAGCCATCGCTTCGCTCAGGCAAGTCTCGCGACCCTCCTCTAAAGAAGAGGGTGTGACGTTCAGCGCGGGATTTCGACATAGTCGAGCCGCTGCATCAGCTCCATCAATTCACCGGCAAAGCGCTCCGGCACGGCTTCGCTGCCGAAAACCCATGCCAGAATATCGACATCTTCTTCATCCAGCAGCGCCTCGAACCATGCCAGTTCGGCTTCGCCCCAGCTGGCGTGATAGCGATCGAAAAAGCCGCCCATCGTATAGTCGGCCTCGCGCGTGCCCCGGTGCCAGGAGCGGAATTTGGCGCGGTTCATGCGGTATGCGTCAGCCATGGCAAGCGCGGTAGGCGAGGGCGCTTGCGTGAGCAAGCCTCGTTTACTCGTCGGGGGACGGATCGACAGGGGGCTGGTAGGTCAGCCGCCGATTGCGCCGGCCGAGGCTGAGCAGCTTCGCCTTCAGCGCCATCAGGTATTCATACAGCTTCTCGCGCGCGGCATATTCATCCGCATGCTTCTTTGCCAGCCGCTCACCACTGAACAGGCGGCCGAGGAAATAGATGATCGCCCCGATCACTGCGATAAAGGCAATGACGGGCCAGGCTTCCAGCAGCAGCACGAAACGCTCAGACATGGGGATGACACTTCCAGTGCAAAAGCAAAGATCACTCTTACTTATCAGATTGCTAAGCAGCAAGTTGTAAAATGCTGCAACTGCGAAAAGGGGCCTGGCTCATTTCGATACGGCAAGGGGCTTCGCAATCCGGGCGAAAGTGAATAGACGGGAAGCCACCATGCGCCCCGATCTGCTCAACCCTCTCTTTGCCGAAATAGACAGTTTCGAAGGCGTGGGCCCGAAACTGAAAAAGCCGCTGGAACGGCTTGGTCTGACGCGGGTCAGGGACGTTGCCTATCACTTGCCGGACCGGTTCGTGACCCGTCGCCCGGTGGGCAATCTCGATGAAGCGGGTGTCGGCGAGCAGATCGTAGTGGCGCTGACGCCCACCGAACATCGCGCGCCGCGCTCTGGCCGCGGGCCGTACCGCGTGCTGGCGCAGGACAGCATCGGCAATATCTGTGCGCTAACATATTTCGGGCGCGCATCCTACACTGCAAAGAAGCAGCTTCCGGTGGGGGAAACGCGCTGGGTGGCCGGGCGGCTCGATCAATATGGCGACATGCTGCAAATCGTCCATCCCGACCACGTGATGGATAGCGGGGAGGGGCTGGGGCAATTGTGCGAGCCAGTCTATGCGCTGTCGGAAGGTCTGACGCAGCCCAAGATTGCCGGGCTGGCCGCGCAGGCACTGGCCCGCTTGCCTGAACTGCCTGAATGGATCGAGCCGACCCAGCTTGACCGGGAACACTGGCCTACATGGCGCGATGCGCTGCATCTGGCGCATAAGGGCGAGCATGAGGCTGCGCGAAACCGCCTCGCCTATGATGAATTGCTGGCCAACAGCCTCGCCCTGATGCTGGTGCGCAGCGAGAACCGGCGGCGTCAGGGGCAGGCGCTGGCGGGTGACGGCTCACTGCGGGGCAAGTTGCAATTGCCTTTCCCGCTGACCGGCGCGCAGACGCGGTCTGTGCGTGAGATCGAAGGGGACATGGCGCAGCAATCGCCGATGCTGCGCCTGCTGCAGGGCGATGTCGGTGCGGGCAAGACCGTGGTTGCGCTGGAAGCGATGCTGATCGCCAATGAGGCAGGCGCGCAGGCCGCGCTGCTCGCGCCGACTGAAATCCTCGCGCGCCAGCATTACGAAACCCTGCGCAAGATGGCATCGCCCACCGGCGTGCAGGTTGCGCTGCTAACCGGGCGGGACAAGGGCCGGGCGCGCGAAAGCATCCTGATGGGCTTGCTCGATGGCAGCATCGACATTGTCGTGGGCACCCATGCGATCTTCCAGGACACGGTGAGCTATCGCAATCTCGCGCTGGTGGTGATCGACGAACAGCACCGCTTTGGCGTCGGCCAGCGGCTGATGCTGACGCAGAAGGGCAAGCGCGCGCCGCATGTTCTGGCAATGACGGCAACCCCGATCCCGCGCACGCTCACCCTGGCGCAATATGGCGAGATGGATGTCAGCAAGCTCGACGAAATTCCGCCGGGCCGCCAGCCGATAGATACGCGCGTGGTCGCGCTGGAGCGGCTTGCCGAAGTGGTGGAGGGCGTCGCCCGCCATATTGAGAGCGGGCAGCAGGCCTATTGGGTTTGCCCGATGGTGCGCGAAAGCGAGACGGATGATCTGGCGGCGGCGGAGCAACGCTATGAGACGCTGAAAATGCGGTTTGGTGACAATGTCGTGCTGGTGCACGGCCAGCTGCGTCCCGAAGAGAAAGACGCCGCAATGGAACGCTTCGCCAGCGGACAGGCGAGCGTGCTGGTGGCCACGACCGTGATCNNAGGTCGGCGTCGATGTGCCCAATGCGACGCTGATGGTGATCGAAGCAGCGGAACGATTTGGCCTTGCGCAATTGCACCAGCTGCGCGGGCGCGTGGGGCGGGGGAGCGAGAAGAGCACTTGCCTGCTGCTGCGCGGCGATGCCCTGTCTGAAACTGCAAAGCGGCGCCTCGCCCTGATGCGCGAAACGCAGGATGGATTTCGCATCGCCGAGGAAGATCTGGAACTGCGCGGCGGCGGCGAATTGCTGGGCACGCGGCAAAGCGGTGACACGCCCTTCAATGTCGCCACGCTGGAGCAGATCCAGAAACTGCTTCCACTCGCGCATGACGATGCCCGGCTGCTGATGGAACGCGATGGCGGGTTGACCGGCGAACGCGGCGAAGCGGCGCGGGTACTGCTCTATCTGTTCGAGCGCGATTTCGGGGTGAAAACGCTCAGGGGTGGCTAAGGCTGGTCTTGCTGCTAGTCTGGCTGGCAAACAGGAATTGGGGGAAATGCCATGAAAATGCGTTTGATGCTGGCCAGTGCTTGTGCCGCTTTGTTGCTCACTGGCTGCGGCGAGAAGCCCGGTGATAGCAAGGAAAGCCAAACGCCCGCCTTTTCTTCCGAAGCGATCACTGCGGACAGTTTTGGCTGTATCAGCGATCTGACGGCGGTGGACCGTTACTTCGTGGGCAATCTTGCCGGTGATCTCGATGGTACGATTGCCGTTGCGAAGTCCGAGACGGGCGGCACCTATCCCACTGGGTCTGTCGTGCAACTGGTCCCGACCGAAGTGATGGTCAAGCTTGCACCGGGAAGCAGCCCGGCAACGAAAGACTGGGAATTCTTCGAGCTGGATGTCTCGGCCGAGGGTACGAAGATCACCACAAGGGGTGGGGCCGATGTGGTCAATCGCTTTGGCGGGCGTTGCCTTGAATGCCATGAAAAGGCGCAGCCGCAATGGGATTTGATCTGTAAGACTGACCATGGCTGCGACCCGATCCCGTTCACCGATGCGATGATCCGCGGCATTCAGAAGACCGATCCGCGCTGCGCGCCGCAGGAACTGACTGCCGAAGAGCAGGAAGGGCTGAAGATGCTGCAGGCGGCGACTGCCTGATTCCGGGCCCGTGGAACTTCCCGCTCGGCCTCGTGTTTGGCCCTCTGGCAGCAGCGGTTGCTGCCGGCAATTGCTGTAACCTCAAGTTCACTGACCTGTGCCCGACCACCGCGCGGATCGGGAAAGTGATTGTCGAGGAAGTGTTCGAGGAACGCGAAGCCGCCGCGCAGCTTGCCAATGCGAAGCAGTTCAACGGCGTGTTTTCGCACTATCTTGAAAACAACCTGCCCTTTGGCGGTGTGAACGGCAGTGGCATGGGCAGTTATCACGGCTATTTCGGTTTCAAGGCCTTCAGCCACGAACGCGCAGTCTATATGCACCAGTAAAGCGGCTCAGGCCAAGCAACGGACAAGGTGCCGCGCGGCTTCCGAGACTTCCTGCCAGCTTGTCTCGAAGCCCGCGGCATCGCCGTAATAGGGATCGGCCACGGCCTGCCCCTCGCGCCCCGGCACCAGGTCCATCAGCAGCGCAATTTGTGCGGTGGAATGCGCCGGAGCGATGCGCCTTATATTGGCGAGATTATCCTCATCCAGCGCGAAAATATGGGTGAAGCGGGTAAAGTCTGTCTGCTCGATCTGCCGCGCGCGATAATGGCTGATGTCGATGCCGTGATAAATGGCCGTGGAAATGGAGCGCGGGTCGGGCGGATTGCCCGCATGATAGGCAGCTGTACCCGCCGAATCCGCCTCAGCCGCCAGCCCCTTCAGCGCAGCGTGATGCCGGAACGCCGCCTCTGCCAGTGGCGAGCGGCAAATATTGCCAAGACAGACGAACAGAACCGCCGGTGTCATGCGTACCAGTAACAGATGCTGCGCATCTCCACGCTGGCGCGCGGTATAGCATCGGGGCCAACGGTGGGATCGGTAAAGGCGGTATGCGGAACATTGCGAGCCTTGTCCTTGTCAGTGTCCCAGCGTTTGAACACGATCACTTCATCGGGCGTCATGTCGGAAAAGTAATACCAACGATGGCGCGGGCTATAGCGGAAATTCATGGAAGGGAGCTTCCACGTCACCTTGCCATCAACGTCAAAATCCGCGCTGGCTTCGATCACATCTTCGTCGCGCACAGTCTGTGCGTCGCAGATGGTCAGCGGCACGTCGATTGGCGGGTCGGAAAAAGCCCGCCAGATATTGTGATGGGCGCAGCGTTTCCAGTCGCGTTCGGGATGTGGGTTGGTGGTACTGCATTGCTCGATTGCGGCGGAGAAATAGCTGTCCGAATGGACCAGCCGCGCGGCATGGCTGTTGTGCCGTGTGCCGGCCTCTGGCGACCGTTCGCCCCAGCGCAGGATTGGCGGGCCAGCGATCACAACCGCATCGCAACCGGTCAGGCGCTTGATGAAGGCTTCGATTTCAGGCGGGTGCAGCGATGTCGCCTGCGGCTCGTCGCGCCAGTCTGTCACAGCACTGGGCAGAGTGAAGAGTTCGAACCCGTTGATGTCGAGCCGGGGCGGTTCGGCCAGTGTCCGGGCATCGGTGATGGGCAGGACATGGGGTTCCTTCACGACCGTATCGAGGCTGAGGTCATTGGCGTGGAAGCGTTCGACCTTGCCCGTGTCGACTGAATAGAACAGCTCGCCTTCAACACTGCGCGCATTTGTGCCTGCCGTCGCCATCATGCTCTCCTTAACGGCTGGTATGATCGCCCGGATGCTCGCTTGCAAGGATCAATCAGCTGCTTGCAATTCCGCAATCTTGGCCAGCACCATGGCGCGCGAAATCTCTCCCACATGGGTTTCGACTATGTTGCCGTCAGCATCGACAAATAATGTCGTCGGCAGCGCGCTGCTCTGATTGGCCTGCGCAATCACGCCCTGCTGATCGAGCAATATGGACTGCCCTGAAATGCCAGCCTGACGCAAGTGGCGGGAGACGGTCCCGGAACCTTCGCCCTGATTGACGAGCAGGACGGGAATCTCCGCTTTTGCTGCCACCTCTGCCAGCATCGGCAGTTCGCGGCGGCAGGGCGGGCACCATGTGGCCCAGAGATTGATGACCAAGGGCTTGCCAGTCAGCGTTTGGGCCGGGAAGGGCGAGCCATCCATACGCACCATTTGCGGCAAATCGGGAAGGGGGCGCGGGGCGGGGCGAACCATGGACCAAGCGGCGGACCATGCGACCACCAAAGCCAGCAACAGGGCAAGCGCCTGCATGGTGGCAGGTCTTGGCCGGACACGCCAGGTGATGATCCCTGCCGCCACGGCTACCCCGGCCCACAGGTTAAACCCACCCTGCCAAAAGGCGAAGGCTGACCACCAATCGCGGGCATAGGCATCGAAATGCTGGGCGACATAGCCGATCCGTGCTGCCAGCAAGCCGCCGACCAGCGCCAGCCCGCCAGCCCTTGAGCCGTCTTTGCCTGCTGCCAGCGCAATGCGGTCCATCGCATAGATAAAGATCAGGATCGCCACCACCGCCAGCAAGCGGTCTGTCGCCATGGCCAGAGGGCCGATCTGCACAACGCCATTCATGGGGCGCAGCCATGCAGGCGCAAGCGACCCGCGGCAAGGCTATGCAGCGATGATCGTGGATGAAAAAGCAAAATGGTCGGGGAGAGAGGATTCGAAC